>JAGDMV010000029.1 GCA_017860675.1 Chloroflexota bacterium | reverse complement strand
CCCACTTCGCCGATGAGGGCGACGACCTTCGTCGTCCCGACGTCGACCCCGACGAGGACCACCTCGCGTTCCACCTCGTCTCAACCTCTCCTTGCGGCCAGGCCGCCTGTCTCTCGCTTGCCCGTGGCCCGCCTCTACAGGAAGTGGCGGCGGATGAGGGCAACGTTCTGGAAGATTCGCAGCCCGAAGGTGATGAGCGCCACCAGGTACAGATCCAGGCCGAGCTGGTCGCCCATGAAGGTCAGCAGCACGGCCACGATCGCGTTCACCACGAAGCCGGACACGAAGATGCGGTTGTTGTAGGAACCCTCCAGCTCGGCGCGGACCGCCCCGAGGACGGAATCGAGCGCGGCCAGGATGGCCACGGCCGAGTAGCGCGCCAGCTCGAAACCGACGTTGACGTTGAGCACGAGACCGAGCATGACGCCGATGAGCAGCCCCGCGAGGGGCAGGAGCACGGGCAGAGCGACCTCCCTCGGCTGCGGTTCCGCGGCAAGGCTACCCGACCCGCGCCCTCCCTGCCATGCACCCGCGCGGGTGGCGGCCACGGCGACGGCGCGTGCGCCGGCGGCGGGTGCGGTCGGTCGCCCGAGCCGGCTCACCGGGTCACGTAGGTGCCGTTCTCGGCGTCGGCGAGGACGACCCGGGCGATCTTCTGCTCGCGACCCATCAGCAGGCTGCGCAGCAGGCGCACCTGGGCGGGCACGATGTCCGGCGGCCGGAGCTCGGCGGTGTACACGCCGAAGACGGCCGTCCAGGGCTCGTCGACCGCGGGCTGGATGATCCAGCCGTCGGCGCCGTCGAGGGCCACGGTGAGGCCGGTGCTGCCGCTGCCGACGTCGGCCGGACGCAGCGACAGGAGCCGGGTGGCCACGTCGAGCAGGAGCGGCTCGAGCGTTCCCCCGGGGCCGGGCAGGAACGGGGCGGCACGCCGGTCGTCGACCGCCGGCAGGCGCTCGGCGGCCTGGCGGGTGGCCTCGGTGGCGGCCGGATCGGCGGCGTCGGCAAGCACCCGACCCTCCCTGTCGATCAGCAGGGCGCGCTCCGCGGTTCGCCAGGTGAGGACCGGCTCCCGCTCCTCGAGGCGCACGCGGAGCGTGTCGGGCAGGACCACCTCGACCTCGGCCGTGGCGATCGTGGGCAGCGCCCGGAGCCGGGAGCCCAGGGGCTCGGTGGCCAGGGCAAAGGCGTTCGCGCCCGGGCTGGGCATGGCGAGGGCGGTCGCCACGGACTCGGGCGGGGTGTAGTCCGTGCCGGTCACGTCGAGCTCGGTCACGGTGAATGCCTCGGACGCGGTCAGGCCCCAGCCGGCGGCGACCACCAGCACGAGCACGAGGGCGGCAGCGGCCCGACCGGGCGTCAGGCCGGCCGACGCGCGCCGCGGACCCTTGCGCCGGCGAGCGTGGGTCCCGCGGACGGGGATCGAGCCGCTCATCGGGGCAGGTCCGCGGGGCGGAGGCGGCGGTTGGGCCGCGCGGCACGGGCCGCCAGGGCGAGGTCGACGATCTCCAGGCACAGCTCGCTGAAGCCGAGCCCGCCGGCCATGGCCATGGCCGGGAAGAGGCTGATCGGGGTGAAGCCCGGGATCGTGTTGATCTCGCTCACCAGGAGCCGGCCGTCGCCGGCCAGGAAGCCATCGACCCGGGCGAACCCGGCCGCCCCGACCAGGGTGAAGGTGGCGGCCGCCAGGCGCCGCGCCTCGGCCGCGAGCGACGAAGGCAGGTCGGCGGTCGGGGTCGTGCGGGCGCCCGCCACCAGGTACTTGTCGGCGTAGTCGTAGAACTCGCGGCCGGGCGTCACCTCCCCGGGCCCGAACACGCGCAGCGCGCCCTCGTCGTTGCCCAGGACCGCGACCTCCAGCTCGCGCGGTCGCTCGAGGTACGGCTCGACCACCGCCCGGCCGTCGAAGCGAAGGGCCTCGTCGAGCGCGCCCGGTCGCTCCGCCGCCGCGTGGGCGATCGTCATCCCGACCGAGCTCCCGAGGCCCGCCGGCTTGACGATCAGCCGCCCATCGCCGTGGGCACGGCCGAAGGCCTCCAGCTCGGCCAGGACCTCGGCCCGCTCCGACGTCCAGCGCCGGGCCGGGATCTCCAGCCAGTCGAGCACCGGCAGACCGGCGCCCCTGGCGAGGGCCTTGAAGCGCGGCTTGTCCATGCCGATCGCCGAGGCGGCCACGCCCGAGCCGGTGAAGGCGAGGCCGGCCGCCTCGACCAGGGCCTGGACCGTGCCGTCCTCGCCGAACGGGCCGTGCAGGGCGATGAAGACCACCGTCGACGGGTCGCTCGCGGCCAGGGCGGTCAGCGTCTCGGCAGCGCCGGTCGCGCCCATCGCTCCCACCGCGGCGGGGTCGTCGTAGGCAGCCAGCGGTCGGCCGTCCCGGCGGTGGCCGTCGGGCAGCCGCCACCAGCCACCGTCGAGGGAGATGAGGTGGACCGTCACCCGGCAGCCGGCATCGGCCAGCGCCTCGGCGATGGCGGTGCCGGACACGATCGAGACGTCGTGCTCGGCGGACGGGCCGCCGACGAGCACGGCGATCGGGGGACGCGCGGTCGGGGTCATCGGGCCTCCTCCCAGCCGGCCCAGTCGCCGGCGAACACGATCTCGGGGACGAGCACGACCCCGGTCCGGGCCGCGACGACGGCCCGGACCTCGTCGGCCAGCCGGCGGACGTCCGCCGCGCTGGCGCCCCGGTCGTTCAGGATCCAGTTGGCGTGGCGCTCCGACACGACTGCGCCGCCGATCCGGCGGTCCTTGAGGCCGCAGGCGTCGATGAGCGCCCCGGCCGAGGCGCCGGGCGGGTTGCGGAAGACGCTCCCGGCCGAGGGGATGCCGAGCGGCTGGTTCGCCCGACGCCAGCGCCGGATCTCGGCCAGCCGGCGGTCGATCGCCCCCGGGTCGTCTGCCGTCATCCTGAACACGGCCGACAGGACGACCTCGGGCGCCGCGCCGGGCTCGGCGTGCTTGAGCCGGCTGTCGCGGTAGCCCAGCCCGAGCGAGATCGCGTCCTCCTCGCGCTCGACTCCGTCCGGCCCGAGGAGCGTCGCCCGTTCCAGGACGGCCGCGACATCGGAGCCGTGTGCCCCGGCGTTTGCCCAGACCGCGCCGCCCACGTTGCCCGGGATGGCAAGGCCGAACTCGAGGCCGGCAAGACCGGCCGCGGCGGTGATCGTCGCGGCCCGCGCCAGCGGAAGGCCCGCCTCGGCAGCGAGCCGGTCGCCGGGCAGCAGCCGGTTGCCAGCGCAGCGGACGTGGATGACCAGGCCGCGAACGCCGGCATCGGCCACGACCACGTCGCTGCCCCGCCCCAGCAGCCAGTGCGGGATGCCGCGCGAACGGGCGAGCCGGACGAGCCCGACGAGGGCGGCGAGCGTGTCGGCGGGCGCGTAGAGGTCGGCCGGGCCACCGACCCGCATCGTCGTGTGGCGGGCCATCGACTCCCCCGGCCGTGCCCGCAGGCGAAGGGCGCGGCCGATCTCGGCCGCCAGGTCGGCCGGGGCGAGGTCGGTACCGTCTGCCAGCCGGATGCAGGCGGCGATCCCACCTCCGCCCCCGGGCACGCGACCCGCGCTCATGCGCCCGCCCCCCGCGCGATCCGCTCCACCTCTGCCGGCCCCGGCCAGCTCCGCCGCTCGGCGGCCGCCAGCACGAGCGCCGCGACCGCGTCGGCGGCACCCGGGCGGCCGATCGCCAGCGCCGCCGCCCGCATCGTGGCCAGCGCGTCCGGCTCGTCGAGCAGCGCCGCGGCGTCGAGGAGCGCCTCGGCGTTGAACGCCTCGTCGGCCACCAGCCGGGCCGCGCCTGCCTCCACGAGGATCCGGGCGTTCGCGCGCTGGTGGCCGGCGGCGTGCGGGTAGGGCACGCAGACGAGCGGCAGGCCGAATGCCGCTGCCTCGGCCAGGGTTGACGACCCGGCCCGCCCCACGAGGAGGTCGGCCGCGGCCAGCGCGTCGGCCATGTCGTCTGCCAGGAAGGCAGCCGGCCGGTAGCGCCCGCGGCTCGCGGGCGGCAGGGCCTCGCGATCGGCCAGGGCCCCCGCGTAGCCGGCGTCGCCGGTGACGTGCAGGACCCAGGTCCGCTCGACCAGGCGCGGCAGCGCGCCGGTCACCGCCGCCGAGAAGCGGCGCACCGCCTGCGAGCCGCCGAAGACCAGCAGCAGCCGGCCGTCGGCCGGGATCCCCAGCCTGGCGCGCGCGGCAGCCCGGTCGACCGCGCCGGGGTCACGGATGGGCGTCCCGGTCCGGTAGCAGCGCTGGGCACGAAGGGCCCGGCAGGTCTCGTCGAAGCTGACGGCGACCGCCGCCGCGAGCCGTGCCGTCGCCCGCACCGAGCGGCCGGGGATGGCGTTGCCCTCCCAGAGGACCACCGGGATGCCGAGGGGCCGGGCGGCGAGCAGCACCGGGATCGCCACGTAGCCGCCGGTGGTGAACACGGCGGTCGGGCGGACACGTGCCAGGAGCGCGGCGGCCTGTGGAACCGACGCCGCCAGGCGCAGCGGATCGAGGACCAGGTGCAGGTCGCGGTCGACCGTCCGCAGCGAGCGCAGCGCGAGCCGGTGGAGCGGGATCCCGGCGGGCGGCACGAGGCCGGACTCGGGCCGGGCGCGGAGCGAGCGGGCGACGGCCAGGGCCGGGTAGATGTGCCCGCCGGTTCCGCCGCCCGCGATCACCACTCGCATCGACCACACCTCCGCGCGGCAGCGTCTCGCGCGAAACGGACAGGAGGATGCCGACTGCCGCCAGGCTGACGATCAGCGAGGAGCCGCCGGCCGAGACGAAGGGAAGCGTGATCCCGGTCACCGGGAGGAGCGTCACCACCACCCCGACGTTGACCAGGGCCTGGATGCAGAGGAGCGCGGTGATGCCCGCGGCCAGGAGCGCCCCGAACGTGTCGGGGGCGGCGAAGGCGATGCGCACGCCGCGCCATGCCAGCAGCAGGAAGGCGGCGATGACGATGCCGGCGCCGGCGAAGCCGAACTCCTGGCCGACGATGGCGAAGACGTAGTCGTTGTAGGCGTTGGGCAGGACGATCCCGCCCGCGGCCGCGGTCTCGCCGAGCCCGGCGCCGAACAATCCGCCCAGGCCGAGCGCGAGCAGCCCCTGCACCGAGTGGAAGCCGATGCCAGTCGGGTCGGCGAACGGGTCTGCGAAGGCCCGCAGGCGCTCGAGCTGGTAGTCGCGCATGACCGCCAGGGCGAACACGCCCGCCGGCACCGCGACGCCGGCGAGGTAGATGGGATTCCCGCCGGCGACGAAGAACATGACCACCGCCGCGAGGGCGAGCACCCCGCTCGTCCCGATGTCGGGCCCCTTGAAGATCAGGAAGACGACCGGGATGACGATCACCAGGAAGGGCACCAGCCCGCCCCGCAGGGTCCGGATCGCGGTGCCGCGGCGGGCCATCCAGTGGGCCAGGTAGATGACCAGGGCGAGCTTCGCCAGCTCGCCTGGCTGGACGGCCGGCAGGCCGGGCAGCCGCAGCCACTGGCCGGAGCCACCCACCTCCACCCGGAACTCGGGGAGGAGGACGAGCACGAGCAGGGCGAAGGCCGCCAGCAGCAGCGGCAGGCTGGCCAGCCGGAGCCAGCGGTAGTCGATCCGCATCAGCACGACGAGGAGGCCGAAGCCGATCGCCGCCCAGGCGGCCTGCGGTCCCACCACGCCGAGGAAGCCGTCGCCGGCCTCGTAGCTGGCCACGGCGGTCGACGAGAAGACCATCAGGATGCCGAGGCCGGTCAGCGCCACGACAAGGGCCATGATCACCCAGTCCGGCCCGTGCCGCTCGCCGGTGTACGGCGCGGACAGGGCCGGCGGCAGCTCACCCTGGCCGCTGCCGGGCTTCGCGGCACGGACCCGGGCGCGCGCCGAGGTCCGCGGGCGATCGATGTCGAGTGGACGGGTGTCGGCGACCTCGTTCGGCTCGATCATCGTCCCGCCGCCCCGTCCCGGGTCGGGCCGCTGGCGTCTCCGTCCGCGGCGCGCGCTCCGGCCCCCGCCGAGCCCTCTGCCGCGTGCGCGGAGGCAAGGGCGGCCACGGCCGCCTTGAACGACCTGCCCCGCTCTGCGTAGTCGACGAACTGGTCGAAGCTGGCCGCGGCCGGCGACAGCAGCACGGTCGCACCCGCCGTCCTGCCCGCCGCTGCCAGCAGCTCGGCAGCCAGGTCGGCGGCGCGGGGCACGGCGGCGGCGAGCGTGCCCGCCTCTTCCACCCGGGCGAGCCCGGCGAGCCGGAACAGGCGCGCCAGGGCCGGGCCGCTCTCGCCGATGAGCACGGCCGCGGCTGCCCGCCCGGCCACGACCTCCGCCAGCGGCCCCAGGTCGGTGCCCTTGTCGCGTCCGCCGGCGATGAGCACGAGCGGCGCCTCGAAAGCGCGCAGGGCGGCGATCACCGCGTCCGGCTGCGTGCCCTGGGAGTCGTTGACGAAGGTGATCCCGTCGATCTCCGCGACCCGCTCGAGGCGATGCTCGACGCCGGTGAATCCCCGGGCCGCCGCCCGGATCGCCTCCGGGGCGACGCCGAACAGCATCGCCGCCCCGATCGCGGCCAGGAGGTTGGCGACGTTGTGGCGGCCGGGCAGCTGGAGCTCGCCGACGGGCATGACCCGGCCGCCGGGACCGGCCGGTGCCTCGCCGCCGCCGGCCAGCGGAAGGCGCTTCACGCCGGCGGCAACGGCCCAGCCGTCGACGACGCCCAGCCCGCCGGCGTCCGGCCGGTCGAGCCGGTAGCCGACGACGGACGCCCCGCCGATGCCCGCGTACGAGGCCACCACCGGGTCGTCGAGGTTCAGGACGAGGGCGCCGTCGCGGTCCACCAGGTCCGCCAGGCGCCGCTTGACCTGGCGGTACGCCTCGAGCGACCCGTGGCGGTCGAGGTGGTCGGCGGTGACATTCGTGTAGAGGGCCACCGTCGTGCCCCGCGACAGGCTCGGCAGCTGAAGCTCGGACAGCTCGACCACGACCCGGCTTCGCGGCGTGATCTCGTCCAGCCGGTCGATCAGCGGCTGGCCGACGTTGCCGCCCAGGACCGCAGGGTGGTCAGGGTCGGCCGCCAGCAGCGCGTGCACGAGGTGGGACGTGGTCGTCTTGCCCTTCGTGCCGGTGACCCCCACCGTCGGAGCCGGGCAGAGGCGCAGGAACAGGTCCGGCTCGGACACCAGCGCCGGCGCCGACGGATCGCCGGCGGTCGCCCGGGAGGCGAGCTGCTCGAGGGCGTCGCGCAGGCGCGGCTCGGCCGTCGGGTAGCCGGGCGTGATCGACGGCGAGAAGGCCACCACGTCGGCGTCGCGCCAGGCGTCGGCCGGGTCCACGTCGGGGCCCAGGACGAGCCGCAGCGGCCGGCCGCCGAGGGACTCGAGGGCCGGCCCCAGCTCGGCCGCCGGCTTGCGGTCGTAGGTGCTGACGACCGCCCCGGCGTCGACGAGGAATCGAACCAGGGCGGCCCCGGTCCGGGCGAGGCCGAGCACTGTCGCACGGCGCCCGGCCAGGGCGCCTGCCCGGACCGCGGCCAGGGTGAGCGAGTCGAGGTCGAGCCGCGGCACCGTCACACCAGCCGCGGCGCCAGGAAGAGGGTGACGCCCAGCAACCCGGCCAGGGCGCCGACGATCCAGAAGCGCAGGGTGATCTTCTCCTCCGGCCAGCCGCCGAGCTCGAAGTGGTGGTGGAGCGGGGCCATTCGGAAGACCCGCTGGCCGCCGGACAGGCGGTAGTAGCCGATCTGGATGATGTCGGACAGGGTCTCCACGACGAAGACGATGCCGACCAGCGGCAGGATGAGGATCTGGCCGGTGATCAGGGCGATGACCGCCAGGGCGGCGCCCATCGCCAGCGACCCGGTGTCACCCATGAACACCTGGGCCGGGTGGACGTTGAACCACAGGAACCCGAGGAGCCCGCCGATCAGGATGGCCTGGAGCACGCCCAGGTTCGGCTGGGCCGGGGTGTTGAGCATGGCGATGATCAGGTAGCTGACGAAGGCCATGATGAGCGTGCCGCCGGCCAGGCCGTCGAGCCCGTCGGTGAGGTTGACCGCATTGGAGGAGGCGACGATGGCGAAGGCGGCGAAGGCGACGTAGGCCCACGGCTCGATCCCGACCTCGCCCACGAAGGGCACCGCGATCGAGCGGATGTCGTACGTGTCCTGGATCTGCCAGGCGGCGAAGAGGGCGACGGCCACCTGCCAGAGGATCTTCTGGCGGGCGCGGATGCCGTCGCCGGTGCGGGCGTTCAGCCAGTCGTCGGCGAGGCCCAGCCCGCCCACCACGGCCAGGGCGGCCAGCGGGGCGAAGGTCGAGGCGTCGACCAGGTTGAAGAGGAGGGCCAGCCCGCCGACGACTGCCAGGACGAGGGCTCCGCCGGCGGTCGGCGTGCCCTGCTTCTCGTGGTGGCTCTCGGGACCGTCGACCCGGATCTGCTTGGCGAAGCCGGCCCAGCGCAGCAGCCGGATGAAGGCCGGCATCAGGATGACCACGAGCGCGAACGCCAGCAGCAGCCCCTGGATGAGCTCGAACGTCCTCACCGCCGGTCCTCGATGAGCGCATCGGCGAGGACGTCGAGGGCCGCCCCGCGCGAGGCCTTGACCAGGACGACGTCGCCCTCGCGCACGACCCGCCGCAGGACGGCGAGCGCCTCCTCCCGGCCGGCCACGCGGTGGACGCGGGCCGGGTCGAGACCTGCCGCCTCCGCCCCGTCGGCGATCGCGGCCGCACCCTGGCCGACCACGACCAGCTCGGCGACAACCGCGGCGGCACAGGCGCCGACCTCCCGGTGGGCCGCCTCGGCCAGCGGGCCGAGCTCGAGCATCTCGCCCAGGACCGCGAGCGGCCGGCCGCCGAGGGTCGCCAGCAGTTCGAGCGCGGCACGCATCGACGGAGGCGAGGCGTTGTAGCTGTCGTCGAGGACGGTGATCCCGCCCGCCCGGACCAGGCTTGAGCGCCGGCCGGCCGCCGTTCCCCATGGCGTCGCCAGGCCGCTCGCGATTTCCTCGTCGGACAGGCCCGCCAGCAGCCCGACCACCGCGGCGGCCAGGGCGTTGGCCACCGAGTGGCGCCCGAGGGCCGGGATCGTCACCTGGAAGCGTGCCGGTCGCGGCTCGCGGGCCACGAGCTCGAACGACATCCCCGTCGGGCCACGTCCGAGGACCGCCTCCGCACCCACCGAGGCGCCCGGGGCCAGGCCGTAGGTCAGGACGCGACCCCGTGCCCGGCCGGCCATGGCGGCCACCGCCGGGTCATCGCCGTTGAGCACCGCCGTGCCATCGGGCGGCAGCGCCTCCACCAGCTCGGCCTTGGCCTCGACGATCGCCTGCATCGAGCCCGCCCGCTCGAGGTGGACGGGGGCGATCGCGGTCACGATCCCGATCGAAGGGCGACCGATCGCGGCCAGCGTGGCGATCTCGCCGCCGACGTACATGCCCATCTCGAGCACCGCCGCCTGGTGCTCGGGGCCGAGGCGGAGCACCGTCAGCGGGATCCCGATCTCGTTGTTCTGGTTGCCCTCGCTGCGGAGGGTGACGAGGCGGGTGGCCAGGACCGCCGCCGTCGCCTCTTTCGTGGACGTCTTGGCCACGCTGCCGGTGATCCCCACCACGAGGGGGTCGAAGCGCGCCCTCCAGGCGCCCGCCACCGCCTGCAGGGCGGTCAGCGGGTCGACGACCCGCAGGACGGTGACGTCACCGAGCGCGGCCGCGTTGCCCGGGTCGCGCGCGACCAGCAGGGCGGCGGCGCCGCGGGCCACGGCCTGCTCCAGGAACTGGTGGCCGTCGGTGCGCTCGCCCGCCAGGGCGACGAAGAGGTTGCCCGGCTCGACCAGGCGTGAGTCGACCGCAGCGCCCCGGACGAGGCGGGTCGAGCGCCGGAGGAGCATGCCGCCGGTGATCGCCTGGAGATCGGCGGCTGTCAGGCTCGGGGTGTCCCCCGCGGGGCCGGGTGCCGCCGGCATCTCGGTCACGGGACGGGTCACGGGAGCCAGTGTGGCACAGGCGTCGCTCACGGGCTCGCGCCGGGACTGGGCGACGCGGCCTTCGTGGCGCGCGGGATGCCGAGCGTGCTCACCGCGTCGGTGGCCACCCGCCGGAACAGCTCGAACGATTCGACCGGCATCTCGAGATTGCCCTGCTCGATGACGGTCAGGGTGCCCTCGTTGATGCGCACCGCCACCACCAGCTCCGGGCCGGTCCGGCCGATGAAGCCGATGAAGCTGTGGTTGAACACCTTCGCCTTCCAGCGCTTCGCCTTCGCGTCCCAGATCTCGGCGGTGCCGGTCTTGCCGCCGACGACGTAGCCCGTGACGCGGGTCCGGTCGCGATACCAGGGGACCTCGGTGACGACGTACTTCATCAGTCTTACCAGCTGGCGGGCGACCGCAGGGGTCGTCGCCCGGCGCGCCTCGGGCGCGACGACCGTCGTCGAGCCGAGGGCCCGGACCACCCGCGGCGTCGGCAGGAGGCCGTCGTTCACCATGGCCGAGTAGGCGTTGGCCAGCTGCAGCAGGGTCACGGCCACGCCCTGGCCGAAGGACCCGTTCGCCAGGTCGACCTGGCGCCAGGTCTCGACCGCCGGGTCGCGGACCAGCCCTGGCAGCTCGCCGGCCAGGTCGACGCCGGTCGGTTCGCCGAAGCCGAACTTGACCCAGGTGCCGTGGAGGCGCGACGCCGCCGTCCGGGTCGACTTGCCCAGCCGCAGGGCCGCCCGGCTCATGACCACGTTGCGCGAGTAGGCGACGCCGTCGGCGAAGGTGATCGTCCCCATGCCCCGCTTGTTGGCGTTCCAGATCCGGGCCCGACCGCGGTCGAGCGAGATGTAGGCGGTGTCGGCGAAGCGGGTCTTCGTCGTCGCCGTCTTGTTCTCGAGCACCGCCGCCGCGGTCAGCATCTTGAACACCGAGCCGGGCTCGTAGACGGTCGAGACCACCGGGTCCATGAACACGGCCGGGTCGTGGGCCGCGATCGCCCGGTAGTCGTTCGCGTCGTATGAGGGGTAGCTGGCCGCGGCCAGGATCTCCCCGCTGACCGGGTCCTCGACGACCGCCGAGACGCTCCGTGCCTTGTCGGCGACCCAGGTGGCGTAGACCTCCTGCTCCAGGTGGAGCTGCAGGCTGGCGTCGATGGTCAGCACCAGGTCGGCGCCGGGCGAGCCCGCCTCCAGGACCTCCGCCCCCTCGAGGATCGGCCGGCCGGCCGCGTCCCGCAGGGCGAGTACGACTTTCGCACCGCCTGCCAGCTGCTCCTGCCAGCGCTCCTCGACGCCGTACTGGCCGACGCCCTCGCGGTTGACGAAGCCGAGGATGTGCGCGGCCAGGCTGGTGCCCGGGGCACCGCCCTCCTGCGGGTAGACGCGCACCTGCTCGGCCTCGAGCGCGAGCTGGGCCAGGTCGCCCGAGGCGAGGCCCGCCCGGATCGCGGCCGATTGCCCCTCGTCCAGCTCGCGGGCCAGGACGACGTAGGCCTTGCCGGAGGCGAGCCGCTCGCGGAGGGTCCCGGTCCCCGCCTCGTCGAGGCGCAGGATGGCGGCGAGGCGAGCCGTCATCGCGGCTCGCCGCTCCTGGGGGATCTGCGCCGGGTACGCGGCCAGCCTGTCACGCAGGACGGTGGTCGCCAGCACGACCGTTCCCGAGCGGTCGTAGATCGTGCCACGGACCGCCGGGACCTCGGTCCGGACCAGGACCTGGTCGCGCGCCCGGGCCACGAGCATGTCGCGCTGGCCCAGCTGCCAGTAGCCCAGGCGCGCGAAGCAGGCCACGCCGAAGGCGAGGAGCACGAGGAGAACGAGCGCGAGACGCGGTCGAGAGTCGGTCCGTCCGAGCACCGGTTCGGCTCCGATCGCTCAGCGGGCCGGCACGATCAGCGGGTTCACCAGCGGCCCGAGGCCGGCGTCGAGGGCGCGGCGGCGGACGGCCGGCTCCTGCCCGGCACGGCTCAGCTGGGCCTTCAGGCTCCGGCTCCGGTCGAGAAGCAGCGTCTGCTCGTCGCTCAGCGCCGCGGCATCGACGCCGGTGGCCGACACGCGGACGGTCTGGGACAGCGAGAACATGGCGAGGAGGAAGGCCACGACGATCCCGGCCAGCACCAGGCCGGTCCGGCTGGTGCGCCGACCGGCCCGGGACGGCGTGCGCGTGCGCCGCCGGGCGAGGCCGTCGACCGGCCTGGCGAGCGGGCCGCGGTGGGGCGCGACGCCCCCCCGTCCGCCGAGGTGCGGGGCGACAGTGGTTCGCCGCTGCGTGCCGCCGTAGACGGCCATCAGCGCAGGCCGGCCCATGCCGGCGTCGGCCAGCGGACGAGCCCGGCATGCCTCTCCTCGAGGGCGACGGCCTCATCCCGTGTCTCCGCCGGATCGGTCGGGCGGCGGTCCTGGTGGTCGAAACGCTCGTGCAGCTCGTGCTGCCGGCGACGATACGACCGGCGTCGGCTGGCCTGGTGGTGCTTGCTCATCGCGCTCCCTCCTTCCTCGGCGGTCGGTGCTCAGGCGGCCAGGCGCTCTGCCACCCGGAGACGGGCGCTCCGGGCGCGAGGGTTGGCCGCGACTTCCTGCTCGACCGGCACCGTCGGCTGGCGGCCGACCGGCCGGAGCCTCGGGGAGCGGCCGCAGCGACAGACCGGGAACACCGGCGGGCAGACACAGCCGCGCCGTTCGGCTGCCACGAACCGCTTCACGATCCGGTCCTCGAGCGAGTGATACGCCAGGACGGCCAGTCGACCGCCCGGCCGGAGGAGATCGAGGGCTGCCGGCAGGACGGCGACCAGTGCCCCGAGCTCGTCGTTGACGGCGATCCGCAGCGCCTGGAAGGTGCGCGTCGCCGGATGGATCCGCGGTGGCGGCCCAGGCCGGCGCGGGACGGCCGACGCCACGACCTCGGCCAGCCGCTCGGCCGTGTCGACCGGACCGGCGCCGCGGGCGGCCACGATCGCCCGCGCGATCCGGCCGGCATGTGGCTCCTCGCCGTAGCGTCGCAGCAGGGCCGCGAGATCGTCAGCGGTGAGACGCGCCAGGAGCGCGGCCGCCGGTTCGCCACGGGCAGTGTCGAAGCGCATGTCGAGCGGGCCCCCGGTCCTGAACGAGAAGCCCCGCTCGCGATCGGCCAGCTGGTGGGACGACAGGCCAAGGTCGAGCAGCACGCCGTCGACCGCCCCGAACCCGGCCGCTGGGGCGACGGTGGCCAGATCACGGAAGTTGGCCTGGCGAAGGACGAGCCGGTCGCCGAACCGGGCGAGGCGCTGTCGCGTCCGCTCGATCGCCGCCGGGTCGGCATCGAGCCCGAGGACCCGGCCGTCCGGGCTGGCGGCTTCCAGGATCCGCTCGGTGTGCCCACCGCCGCCCAGCGTGGCGTCGATCTGGAGGCTGCCAGGGTGCGGGGCGAGCATCTCTACGACCTCCTCCGCCAGCACCGGCAGGTGCCCTTCCTCGACCACGACTCCACCGACGTACGGATCCCGAGCGGATCCTGGAAGCGCATCTAGTGCGCTAGATCCCAAGGCCGGCCAGGTGCGCCGCCAGCGCCTCCGGCTCCTCGAGTGCCCTGCGGTACTCGTCCCACCGGGCGGGGGCCCAGATCTCGGCGTGATCGAGCGACCCGACGATGACGGCTTCCCCCTGCAGGCCCGCCGCCTCGCGCAGGTAGGCCGGCAGCACGAACCGGCCCTGACCGTCGAAGTCCACCTCGACGGCGCTGGCGAAGACGTAGCGGCTGAAGGCGCGGGCTCCAGCGTTCTCCACGGTCGGGAGGGCGGCCACCTTGCCGGCAAGCCGCTCCCAGGCATCCCGGGGCCAGATCGCGAGGCAGGAGTCGAGCCAGCGCGCGACGAACGCGCCGTCCTGGAGCCGCGCCCGGAAGCGCGCCGGGACGGCGATGCGCCCCTTCGCGTCCACCGAGTGCCGGTACTCGCCGGTGAACACCTGCTGCCTGGTCCTCTCCCTCCCGCCGCCGTGGCCGGCGGGTCCAGCGACTGTCCGGGGGCCCGCGGCTTGCCGCCGGCCCCCGTCATCAGCACCCCGGGTCCGCCGGCACCGCGCCGCAGGCCCGGGTTCCCTCGGGCACGATGGCCGCCACGCGCTCCGTGCCCGATTCACCACTTGGCACCACTTCGTGCCACTGAGTGGGCATCATACACCCCGGGGCAAGCGGGTCAAGGCGCATTTCGTGCCACGCGACGGGCAACGGTCGTGCTCGGCGATCGGTGACTGACGGCACTTCACGAGATCGGGCGGGTCCGCGAGCATGGGCCCATGGAACCGACAGCGGCCGGCCCGGTGCCGGCGTCCTCGCCCGTCCCGTCGATGACCCCGGCGTCGCTCGCCTCCCCGCCGGCCCTGTCGCCGGGGCCCTACGAGGGACTGCCCTACGGCCCGCTGATGACCAGGCTGCTCGAGCCGCTGCGGCACCTCTTCCTCGCTCTGAACCGCTGGGTCACCGCGCCGGCGATCCGCGCCGGCCTCGGGCCGCTGCTCGTCAGCCCGTTCGGCGGCTCGATGCTGGTCCTGCGCACCCGAGGACGGAAGAGCGGCCTGCTGCGCGAGGCGCCCCTCGGCTACACCCTCGTCGACGGGGCGATCGTGGTCGTTGCCGGCTATGGCCGGGCGGCCCACTGGTTCCGCAACCTCGAGGCGGATCCGGAGGTGGAGGTCGCCCTGCCCGGCGCCGTCGTGGCCGGGCGGGCCGAGGAGATCACCGACCCGGATGCATGGGAGCGCGCCTTCCGCCAGCTGATCGCCGACCTGGGTGTCGTCGGCGGGATGACCGTGCCCGACCTGGCCACGGCGACGCCCGGTCGGATCGACGAGCTGCGGGCCGCCTTCCCCGTCGTCCGGATCTCGGTCGGCGGGTTGCGGCCCGGACCGTACGACCCAGGGGGTCGCTTCTGGATCCTGTCGACGGCAGCCTCGGCCGGCGCCCTCGCCCTGCTCGTGGCTGCCCTCCGACGGCGCTGAGCCGCTCCTCTCACGAGCGGCCGGACGGCACTAGGCAGCGGACGGCCGCCGTGGAACGCTAGCCGCATGGCACGACCTGACCGGCCGGAGCCGCGGCCGAACGCCCTGGCCGAGGGGAACCCTGTTCCCAACGTCCTGCACGGGACGGTTCAGCCCGGCGCCACGGGACAGGGCGGCCACGAACCGGTGGTCACGGACCAGGCGCAGCGGAGGCGCTGGACGGGCGGCGCGCGCCGGCGACCGGGACGCGGGAGCGGACAGGCGGCGCCCCGCGACGGCGGCCATCCGGATACCGGTTCGGACCAGCCTGCCGGACGCGTAGGCTGCCGCCCGGGCTGTGGCTGCGGCGGATGGCTCGGCCTGCTCGTTCTCGGCTATCTGCTCATCCAGGTGTTGGGTTCATGCGACACGAGCGCGCTGCTGGCGGACGCGCCCGGCCCGGCGACGAGCCCGCCTGTGGGAAGCACGGTGGACGTCGACAACCTGCAGACGGGTGACTGCTTCCTCTGGTCCGGAGAGGCGGACGAGGTCGCCGACGTCACCGCCGTTGGCTGCCGCGAGGCGCACGAGGCCGAGGTCACTGGCCTGTTCGAGCTGCCAGATCCTTCGGGGGCGGCGTACGACGAGACGGCCGTCACCAACGCGGCCCGTGAGCGCTGCGCTGCGCTCCTCGAGCAGTACACGGGCGGGCAGGTTGGAGCCTCGACCGGTGTGTTCTCGTCCTACATCTATCCCGGCGAGAAGGGCTGGCAGGGGGGCGATCGGAGCGTGATCTGCCTCGCCGAGGACGGGGGAAGCGGCAGGCTGACGGGCTCGGTCCGGGCGACCGACGCGCCGTAGGGCCAGAGGCGCAGACCGGATGCGCTCCGCGGGCGGGGCGGCCCGCGGCCCAGATCGGGCGGCTGTGGCTCAGGAAGGGCCGGGGATGCGGATCCGCTGGCCGACGTGGATGACCGAGGGGTTCACGATCTCGGGATTGAGGGCCCGGATCGTGCGCAGCGGGATGCCGAACGCCGCGGCGATCGACGACAGGGTGTCCCCCCGCCTGACCACGTACAGGAAACAGTCGGGCCGGCCCGGGCAGGGCTTCAGGCCAGCGTAGCGCGGGTCGGCAGGGGTGGTGGCCGCCGGCGACGGGGAGGCCGTCGGGACGGCCGTCGCCGGCGCGGTCGAGACCGGCGTCGGGCTGGCGGTCGGCGAGGACGCCGGGCTGCTCGTGGCGGCAGGTCCGGGCGTGGCCGCGGTCGGACCGGGCGTCGGGGCCCACGACTCCACGGCCGCGGCCGGCACGGTCGGCGACGGCGATGCCGTGCCCGCGGGGGCGGCCGCCAGGTCGATCCCGCCGCGCGCCGCGGTGAAGGCGAAGGCCGCCACCAGGGCGAGCACGAGGACCACGCCTGCGATCGCGGTCGGCAGGGGCACGGCCCGGGCCGACGGTCGACGGCCACGAGGCTGGTCGTCGCTTGTCGCATCCGCGTCGGCTGCGGCGGCCCAGGGCGCCGGTCCCGGGAGAGCGGCCGCCGCGCGCTCGGCCGCCCGGCGATCGGCGGCCGGAAACCGTGGGCAGGATGGGTGACGGGGCGAGAGGCAGAACAGCCCCTGCTGGCGCGTCCCCGGCCGGTAGGCATCGTTGCCGGCGGCGCAGATCGCTTGGGGGCCCGCCAAGTCGGTCACCGCGGCCACCTCGCCTCGGGCCGATGCCTCCTCGGCGCGCAGGTAAGGGCAGGGCGCCTCGGCGAGACGCTCGGTCGCCGTCGATCCCCGGGTCACGGCTCCTCCGCTCAGGTCCCCCCGGCCGCGCGGGAGTCTAGTACCTTTCGCGAGTTGCCGCGCCGCGTCGCCCGGTGCTAGGCTGCGCGCCCGGAGCTCGGCTCCTGTCGCGGAGGTCAGCCTGCAGCATGACCCTGGGTCGCGCCACGGCGCTCGTTCCCGAGCCGGAGGCGTACCGCCTGGCGAACGCTCGCATCAGGCGGTGCACGTACCGGCGCCTTATCGCGACCGAGCCCGCGCCGGCGCACCGCTACGACGTGGAGTGCCTCTTCCCCGATCGACTGCTGCCGATGCCGCTCGGCGACCTGCCCGCAGCCACGCCGATCTGCAACGCCTGCGCTGCGCCCCACATCTTCCGCGCCGACGAGGACTGACGCCGAGCGACCGCCATCGGGGCGCTGTTGCCATGTACCGGGATCTGGTCCGAGGCGTACCGCCGTCCGACCCGGTCTGCCGGTCCCCCTGCCGACCCGGCGGTCGGTCCTGCCGTTCGGCTCTTGCTGGTCACCCGGGCGGGACGGACAATCGGCTGCGGAGCGCGCTGCCGATGGCTGCAAAAGAACGACTCCTGCGACTGCTGGACCGGTTGACGGCCCTCGTGCCCGGTTCGCCCGCCGAGCCCACCATGTACACCACGGTCCCGGATCCCGACGAGAGGGGCATCAGCGACGAGACCCGGCAGGCGCGGCTGCGACTCCGGCGGTACCGCTTCGAGAAGCGGGGCAAGGGCGGCAACGGGTAGGCGGCTCGCCGCAGGGCGGGCGCCGGCGAGACGGCCTGTAAGCCGAGTTCTGTGCCACGGACTTGCGTCCGCGGCGACGGTCATCCATCTGGGGCCGCCGGTCGCCCGGCGGCTCGTGCGGCCGACCCGAGGGCCCGGCAGCGCGCCGTCGCCCCGGCGAACCGGGGCTCGCCCTCCTACTTGGCCTTGCTCCAGGTAGAGCTTGCCGCGTTTCACCCCGCCGCCTCGCGGCGGACGGGCTCGTCTCTGTGGCGCTGGTCCTCGCCTCGCGGCGGACGGGCGTTACCCGCTAC
>JAGDMV010000028.1 GCA_017860675.1 Chloroflexota bacterium | reverse complement strand
ACGGCCGAGGAGCTCGAGGTTCGCCAGCGGAACGCCGCCCTTGAGCTGGCTCGCCAGGGCGACTACGACCACGTCGTGGTCAACGAGACGGGCCAGGTGAAGCGCACCGCGGAGCGGATCGACGAGATCATCCGGGCCGAGCGAAAGCGACACCCGGAACGGCGGGTCAGGGTCTGACCGCTCGCCGGCCTGTTCGGTCGGGGAGCTGCGGGCCCGGCCGCCGCCCGAGCTGGCACCCGGAGGCGGCCGGACATGGACGTACGCGGTGCCCGATCGGCTGGCCGATGTCGCGGCGGGCGAGGCGGTCCTGGTCGACTGGGGCCGGCGTCGTGCGCTCGGCATCGTCCTCGGCGATGCATCCCCGCCGGCCGGAGTCGTCGCACGCCCGCTCGCGGCCCGGGTGCGATCCGACGGCCCGCTGCTGCCGGCCCTGGCGCTCACGCTTGCCCGGGAGGTGGCGGCCCGCTACCTCGCACCCCCGGCGATGGTCCTGCGGACGATGCTGCCGCCGGAGATGCTCGAGCGGCTCGAGCTCGTGGCGACGGCCCTCGACGGCGGCACTGTCACGCCACGGGCCGTGGCCCCGGCGGAGGCCGCGCAACCCGCGACGCCCCGGGCGTCGAGCGCCGAGCAGGGCGTCCTGGCCGCCCTGGCGGCGGGGCCCCGGCCGGTCCGCGAGCTGCCCGCGCCGGACGGCCGCGCCGCGCTCCTCCGGCGCGTCCGGGCGCTGGAGGCGGCCGGCCGGCTGCACCTCGAGTGGACGCTCACCGAGGCGGGCGCCGGGCCGCGCTTCGAGCGGATCGTCCGCCCCACGTCCGATGGCCTGGCCGCGACGGCCGGCGTCCGGGCACCGGGCGGCCGGCCGCTGGGCCCGCGGCAGCGGGCGCTCCTGGACGAGCTTGCCGCTGCCGAGGAGCGGGAGCCGGGCGAACCGGTCCCGGCCCCGCCGCTCGCCGCGCGGTACGGGACTGCCGTCCTGCCGGCCCTTGCCCGTCGCGGCCTGATCACGATCGGGACTCGCGAACGGCCGCGTGCGCCGCTCGCCGGTCGAGGTCCCGGCGCCCGGGGCGGGCGTCCGCCCGGCTCCGCGCTCACGCCCGCCCAGGCCGGCGCGGCCGCGCGCGTGGTGGCCGCCATCGCCGCCCGAGACGCGACACCGCTCTTACTCGACGGCACGACCGCCGCCGGCAAGACGGCCGTCTACCTCGAGGGGATCGCGGCATGCCTCCGGGCCGGCCGGCCGGCCCTGGTCCTGGTCCCCGAGATCGCGCTGGCGCTGCCGCTCGTGGACCGGATCCGGGCGGAGCTGGAGGCAGAGGTCGCCGTGCTGCACTCCGCGCTCGGGGCCGGCGAGCGTGCCGACGAATGGCGGCGGGTCCGCGCACGGACCGTGGACGTCGTCGTCGGCACGCGCCTCGCCGTCCTTGCCCCGCTGGCAGACGTGGGCCTGGTCGTTGTCGACGAGGAGCACGAAGCCGCCTACAAGAGCGATCGCACCCCGCGCCTCCAGGCGAGGGACACGGCCGTGCTGCTGGGCCGGCTGGCCGGGGCGGCAGTCGTCCTTGGCAGCGCGACCCCGTCGGTCGAGTCGGTCGGCAACGCCCGCCTCGGCCACTACCGGCGCTGCACCCTCGGGGAGCGGACGGCCGGCGCCGCTCCGAGCGTGGAGCTCGTTGACCTGCGCGCCGAGCTGGCCGCCGGCAACCGTGCCCTGCTGTCGGGGCAGCTCGCCGCGGCCCTCGGCGCGCTCGACGTGGAGTCGGGTAACCGGGCGATCCTGGTGATCAACCGGCGTGGCGCGGCGACGGTGGTCCTGTGCCGCGAGTGCGGCCACGTCCAGGCCTGCCCCGAATGCACCCGGCCCCTCGTCTACCATGAGGCCGGCAGGACGCTCCGCTGTCACCACTGCGGGGCAGCGACGCCGCCGGCGGCCCGTTGCCCGGCCTGCTCGTCGCCCCGCATCCGGTACCTGGGCGGCGGCACCGAGCGCCTCGAGGCGGAGGTGCGCTCGCGCTTCCCGGCGCTGCGCGTCGGCCGGCTGGATCGCGACATCGTCGAGCAGAAGGGGGTCGCCGCCCGCGTCGTCGACGCCTTCGCCGCTGGCGACCTCGACGTCCTCGTGGGGACCAGCCTCGTCGCCAAGGGCCTGGACGTGCCCGAGGTGACCCTCGTGGGGGTCGTGTCGGCCGACATCGCCCTGTCGCTGCCCGACGAGCGGGCCGCGGAACGAACCTGGCAGCTGCTCGTCCAGGCGATCGGACGGGCAGGGAGGGGAGCACGGCCGGGCAGGGCGATCGTCCAGACCTACCAGCCGGGACACCCGGTCATCAGGGCCGTGATCGGCGGCGACGCAGAGGCCTTCTACGACTCCGAGCTGGCGCTGCGGCGGGCCTTCGGCGGGCCGCCCTACGGACGAAACCTGAAGCTCACGGTCGCCCTGGAGGACGCCGCCGCCGCTCGCCGCGAGGCCGAGGCGATGGCTTCCCGCCTGCGCGAGCGCGCCGAGGAGCGCGGGACGATCGCCTCGGTGATCGGGCCCGCCCCGGCGTACGTTCCACGCCGGGCGGGGCGTTGGCGCTGGAACGTCGTCATCCGCGCCGACGATCCGGCCGGCCTCCTCGACGGCGATCCCGGACCGCCGTGGTCCGTTGACGTGGACCCGGAATCGCTGCTCTGAGCCGTCCGGCTCTTGGCCTGCCGGCCCCGCACTGGGACAATCGCGGGGTTCCACACCGACCGGAGAGCAGACACCCGAGGAGGTCACCCATGACGGAGCCGACCGCGACAGGGCCGGAGCCCGCCCCGGAGGGCGCGGAGCCGCAGGCCGCGGCTGCGGGCCGCGCGCAGGAATGGCTCGGCCAGCTGCAGAAGATGATCGAGGGGGTCGCGCGCGAGGCAGGCCCGACGGTGCGCGAGGTGGCGGCCAAGGCTGCCGAGCTAACGGCGGTCGCGGCCGAGAAGGCCGGGCCGCTCGCCCAGCGGGCCGCCCACGCGACCGAGGAGGGCAGCACCAAGCTCGCCGAGCGTGCCCACCGACTGGCCGAGGACCTGCGCCACGAAGCGGCCGCCGCCGCCGAGGCGACCGCCGCCGAGGCCGAGGCCGAGGTCTCGCCCGACGAGGCGCCGCCGGAGGAGGCACCGCAGGCCTGACCTCCGCGGCACGGCGCCGCCGTGGGCGGATCAGGAGGCGAGGACTCGCTCATCGGCGGGCCGCGACGCAGCCGAATGTCGTCCGCCGGGCGCGACGGCCGGTGTCGTCGCGTGCCCCGGAGAACGGCGGGGGCACCGCCGGGCAGGCCGGCCACCGCCGGGCAGGCCGGCCACCGCCGGGCAGGCCGGCCACCGCCGCCGCCTATACTCCGGTCAATGAGCGTCCTGCCCATCCTGACCCTCGGCGACCCGCGGCTCCGCCTCAGGGGCGAGCCGGTCGAGTCGTTCAACCGGTTCCTGCACGGGCTGATCGACGACCTGACCGACACGATGCGCCACGCCCCCGGCGTCGGCCTGGCGGCGCCCCAGCTGGGCGAGGCGCTCAACGTGGCCGTCGTCGAGGTCGGCGACCGGCTGTTCGAGCTCGTCAACCCGCGCATCGTCCGGGCCGAGGGTGACGACCGCGACCTCGAGGGATGCCTGTCGATCCCTGGTTACGTCGCCTACGTCACCCGGCGAGAGCGCGTCTGGGTCGTCGCCCAGAACCGGTTCGGGAAGAGGTACAAGGTGGCCGGATCGGCACTGCTCGGGCGAGCCCTCCAGCACGAGCTCGACCACCTCGACGGCCGCCTCTACATCGACTACCTCGGCTCGCCCGACGAGCTCATCCCGGTCGGCCGCGGCGAAGACGAGGAGGAGGACGCCGAGCTGTCGCGCCGCGGCATCGACCCGGAGCAGGCCCGGGCAGTCGCCCGCGCCTGAGGTGGAGCGCGCGCGCGCGGTCTTCTTCGGCTCGGGCGAGTTCGCCGTCCCCGTCCTGCAGGCGTTGGCGGCGGCGCCCGAGGTGAAGCTGGTGGGCGTGGTCAGCACGCCCCCTCGTCCCGCCGGCAGGCGAGCCGTCCCGACGGCGACGCCGGTTGCGCGTGCGGTCGAGACCCTGGGTTGCCCGCTGCAGCTGCCCGCGCGGCTGCGCGACCCGGCCGCGGTGGCCGCGATCGCCGCCCTCGAGCCCGACCTCGGCATCCTCTCCGACTACGGCCGCATCGTGCCTCGGGCCATCCTCGACCTGCCGGACCGCGGCATCCTCAACCTGCACCCGTCGCTCCTGCCGCGCCATCGCGGGGCGAGCCCCATCCCCGCTACGATCCTCGACGGTGACGCGGCGACCGGGGTCACGCTCTTCCGCATGGACGAGGGCATGGACACCGGCCCGATCGTCGCGGTCGAGCGGCTGGCGCTCTCGGGCCGCGAGGACGCCCCGGCCTTGGAGAGGCGCCTGGCTGAGATGGCTGCCGTCCTGCTGAGCCGGTCGCTGGGCCCATGGCTGCGGGGCGAGCTGGCGGCCGTTCCGCAGCCGGCGGACGGCGTCACCGTCACCCGTCTGCTGCGGCGGGAGGACGGCCGCCTCGATCCACGTCGGGCGGCGCCGGTTCTCGAGCGGCAGGTGCGCGCCTACCGGCCGTGGCCGGGTACGTGGCTTGAAACCGAGGCCGGCCGCCTGGGAGTGCTGCAGGGCACGCTCGCGCCCGGGGACGGGGTGAGCGGCGGGGTCCCGCCCGCGGCAGTCGGCACCTTGGTCCCCGACGGGCCGGGCCTCGCGCTGGTGGCCGGCGATGGGGGGCTGCTCCGCCTGCTCGAGGTGCAGCCGGCCGGCGGGCGGGTCATGGACGGGGCCGCCTTCCGCCGCGGCCACCCGCGCATCGTCGGCACGGTCGTCGGCACGGTCGCCGGCTGAGGGGGCGGGCCCGGCCACAGGTCCCGGGCCCCGGCCGGAACGCGGCTGAACCGCGGTGCCGATGGGCCGGAGCGCAGCCCGTGGGATAATCCCGGCCCGATGACCGTGATCGCGTCGACTGCCGGCGAGTCCGTTCCCGCCCCGGCCCACGCGCTGCCCGGGATCTCGTCCGCCGACCGGGTGGCCGTGGACGCCGCCCTGGCCGAGCTCGGGCAGCCCCGCTACCGGGCGGGTCAGCTGGCCGACGCCGTCTGGCGCTCGCCGGCGTCATCGTGGGACGAGGTCACGACCTTCACGAAGGAGCTGCGGCTCGAGCTGGCACACCGCTTCCGCTTCGACACCGTGGCCGAGACGGAGATCCGGCCGGCCGACGGCGGGCTGACCGAGAAGGCGCTCCACCGCCTGGTCGATGGCCAGCTTGTGGAGTCGGTCCTGATGCGCTATCCGGGGCGCGAGGGCCGGCGGGAGCGGCACACCCTCTGCATCAGCAGCCAGGCCGGCTGCGCGGTCGGCTGCCCGTTCTGCGCCACTGGCGAGCTCGGCTACGGTCGCGACCTGGCGGTGGCCGAGATCGTCGACCAGGTCCGGCACGCGGCGCGCCGCCTTGCGACCCGGAGCGCGCATCTCACCAACCTGGTGTTCATGGGAATGGGCGAGCCGCTGCTCGTGCTCGACGAGGTGCTTGCCGCCGCGTCGATCCTCACCGACCCCGCCCGGTTCGGCCTCGGCGCACGGCACCTGGCCATCTCCACGTCCGGAGTGGTACCCGGGATCGAGCGGCTCACCGCGTTGCGGCCCCAGTGGACGCTCGCGGTCAGCCTCCACGCGGCCCGCGACCCCCTGCGCGACCTGCTCGTGCCCCTGAACCGGCGCTGGCCGGTGGCGGCGGTGGTGGCCGCCGCGAGCGCCTACCAGGCGGCGACGGGCCGGCGGGTGAGCTACGAGTACGTCCTCATCGACGGCATCAACGACACCGCCGCCGACGCCGCCGCCCTGGTGAGGCTGTTGGAGGGCCGTGGCAGCCACCTCAACCTCATCCCGATGAACCCGGTCGCGCACACGCCCTGGCAAGCCAGCCCGCCGGAGCGCGTCCGTGCCTTCGCAACCCGCGTGGCAACCGCCGGGATCGGGGTCACCGTGCGGCAGAACCGGGGACAGGAGGTTGGGGCGGCGTGCGGCCAGCTGGCCGCCGAGCGGACGGGTGAGCCATCCGCGGCCAGCGTCGCGGGTCGCCAGAGCCGCCTCGTGGCAGCTTCTGCCGCTGCGCTCCGCTCGGTCGAACCTCGGGCCGCGTTCCGGTCGGTGGGAACGGGCGCGCCACGGGCGCCGCGCCCGGCAGGCCGAGGTGGTGAGCGAGGCATGTCCCCACGGAGGACGGGTTGATGGCCGAGGGCCGCGCTCGCATCGCCGCGAGCATCCTCAACGCCAACCTGGCCAACCTGGCCCACGCCGTCCGCCGGATCGACCGGGCCGGGGCCGACCGGATTCACCTCGACGTGATGGACGCCCACTTCGTCCCGAACCTGACCTTCGGCCCTGGCACGATCAAGGCGCTCCGGCCGGTCACCCGCCGGCCGTTCGACGCTCACCTGATGATCGCCGAGCCCGGCCGCTACCTGGACGAGTACATCGAGGCCGGCTGCGACTCGATCACCTTCCACGTCGAGGTTGCCGAGCCGATCGAGCCGACCCTGCGCCGCATCCGGGCGGCCGGCCTCGCTGCCGGCCTCGCGATCCGGCCGTCCACGCCGCTCTCCGCCCTGGAGCCGTACGGGGGGCTGCTCGACATCGTGATGGTGATGACGGTCGAGCCCGGCTTCGGGGGCCAGGCCTTCATGGTCGATGTGGCCGCCTCCAAGATCCTCCCCGCGCGCGACCTGTTCGCGGGCAGGCCGTGGGGCGGCGAGGTGCACGTCGACGGGGGCGTCAACCGCGAGACGGCCGAGTTCGTCGGCGGGCTGGGGGCGGACGTGATCGTGGCCGGCACGGCCCTGTTCGCGAGAGGCCGCGACGCCGCCCGCGAGATCCGCCTGATGCGGGCCCTCGCCGACGAGGGCTACGCGCAGCGCCTGAACGACGGCCGGCCACCGGTGCCGCGCGACGCCGCGACGCGGTTCGCCAGCCTGCCGCGCCTGTTCGCCGAGCGCCTGGCGGCCGATATCGAGCAGGCCGGCGTCCCGGTCGTGGTCCTCCGCGGCGACGGGACGATCAATCCCGACGGCGTCCGCGACTACGACCTGCTCATCCCGCTCACGGCGGAGGCGTGGGTGGTCGAGCGCTTCGGGGCCGCCCGCACCCAGGCCCTGGCCGAGGCCGACGCGTGGCGGGCCGGGCTCCTGGCGAGCGGCATCGACCGCCGTCGCGAGCACCCCGACCATCCCGACAACCCGGAGCGCATGGCGGAGCGGGAGGCAGCACAGGCTCACGCGGATGGCGCCGCCCGGCGTTCAGCCTCGCCGCCCAAGGCCGGCCCGTCCGACCCCCGGCGATGAGGGCCGTCCTGCAGCGCGTCGCCCGGGCGGAGGTCCGGGTGGATGGCCGGGTCGTCGGGGCGATCGGTCGTGGCCTGGTCGTGCTGCTGGGCGTCGGGGCGGGCGACGACGAACGAACAGCCGCCGCGCTCGCCCGCCGTGTCACGGAGCTTCGCATCCACCAGGACGCGGACGGCCGGACGAACCTGGACCTCCCGGCGGTCGCTGGCGCCGTGCTCGCGGTCAGCCAGTTCACCCTGTATGCCGACACTCGCCGGGGCCGGCGACCGGGCTTCACCGACGCCGCGCCACCGGAGGTCGCCAGCCGCCTCTACGATCGCTTCTGCGAGACCCTGGTCGAGCTGGGTGTCCCGGTCGAACGGGGCGTCTTCGGAGCGCTGATGCAGGTCGAGCTGGTGAACGACGGCCCGATGACGATCTGGCTGGACACGGCCGGCCGGCCCGGCTGAGCGGGCCACACCCCGGCTGCACGCCCCTCCTGCCTCGCGACGCCCGGCCTCGCGCCGGACCACGCTCCGCCCGGCCTCGCGACGCCCGGTTTCGCGCCGGCCTGGGCAGACGAAGACCCGGCCCGCCGGGGGCCGGGTCCATCGAGCCGCCAGGCCGGAGACGCTCCGGCCGCGAGGGTCAGCGAGCCTTCTTGGTGGCCGTGCGCCGGCAGCGGGTGCAGACGAGCTTGGTCGTCACCACGCCTCCCTCGACCACGGCGAAGGGTTGGAGGTTGGGCTGGTAGCGCCGGTGGGCGCGCACCCGGTTCATCCCGGACGATTGCGGGTTGAAGCCTCCCATCGAGACCTTTCCGCAGATCGCGCAGCTACGGGCCATCGGTTCCCCTTGGGGTGAGAGTGCAGCCCGGCCCGGGGCCGTGCCGGCCCGCCGTTCGGACCCGTCGGCGACGGGCCCGGGATCCCCGCGGGCGAGGCGGTATGCTAGCACATCGGCCCGGGCCGACGGCCGGGTCGTGCCAGGGAGGAAGCTCGTCCGCATGCCCGCTCGCGCCGAGCGCAGCCCGATACCACCGGGTCGAACCCTCGTGCGGCGCCGCGCCATCTCCGATGTCGTCCGCGCGGCCGTGCTGGGCAGCTACGGCGTGACCGGGCTGTCGGCGGCAAGCCCGCTGGGGCGCCTGCGCGGCCGGCTGCGAGCCGGCGTCCCCGGGATCCGCGTCTCCCCCGGCGACGGGCTGGCGGTCGACGTCTATGTCACCGTCGCGTACGGCGTTCCGGTGGCCGAGGTTGCCCGCCAGGTCGATTCGGCAATCCGCTGGTCGCTCTCCCGCTCGCTCGGCCTGGACGTCGGGCGGGTCTCGATCCACGTCGACGGGATGACCGGCGGACCGTTCTCGACGCCGGGCGCGACCGCCGCCAGCAGCGCGAGCGAGGCCGAGACCGAGACGGCGACCGACGCGTCCGATCAGCCTCGACCGGGAGCCGACGAGCCGTGACCCGCCTCTCCTGCGACGGCGCCGGCCTGCACGGGGCGGTGCGGGCCGCCATCGCCCTCCTCGAGGCGCACGTCGAAGAGGTCAACGACCTCAATGTCTTCCCCGTACCCGATGGCGACACCGGCTCGAACATGATCGCCACCTGCCGGGAGATGCTGGCCGAGGCCGAGCGGGTCTCCGGCGAGACAGCGGACCGGATCGCCACGGCGCTCGCCTTCGGAGCGCTGATGGGAGCTCGCGGCAACTCCGGGGTGATCCTCAGCCAGATCGTGCGCGGTCTGGCGGAGGGCTTCGCCGGCAAGCGCCACTTCAACGGCCTCGACGTGGCCCACGCCATGTCGCTCGCCCGAACGACCGCCTACGGCGCGGTCAGCCGGCCAGTCGAGGGCACGATTCTGACCGTGATGCGCGAGGCGGCCGACGCGGCAGTCGCCACCGCCGAGCGGGAGAACGACATCGAGGCGGTCCTGGTGGCCGCCACCGAGGCCGCCGCCGACGCGCTCCGGCGGACGCCGATGCTCAACCCGGCCCTCGTCCGCCTGGAGACCGGCGAGCGGGTGGTCGACTCGGGCGGGGCCGGGCTCGTCTTCCTGCTCCAGGGGGCGCTGGCCTTCACCCGGGGCGAGGTGGAGGTGCCGGCCGGCCCGCGGCCGCGGCCGGTGCCAAGCCCGACGCCGGCTCACGTCTCGGCCGTCAGCGAGGAGTTCTTCGGCTACGAGACGGTCTACCTGCTCGAGCCGCGTCCCGGCGAGCTGCTCGACGTGGACGCGATCCGCGCCTATCTCGAGCGCAGCGGCGACTCGGTGAACGTGGCCGGGGACGCGCGGGGGGTGAAGATCCACATCCACAGCGCCCGGCCGGACCTCGTCCTGCGTTACGGGCTCCGGCTCGGCCGCCTGTCCCGCATCAACGTCGAGAACCTGGACCTCCAGAGCCACGACGTCCGCGAGGCCCGGGCGCACGCTTTCCTTGGCGCCGCCCGGGGCGAGGCCGTGGCCAGGCCCGTCCCGGTCTTCGAGATCCGCGGCGGGCCGGTGGAGCGTGCCGCCGCCTCCACGGGGGGGAACGGGGCCGAGCCGGCCCTGGTCGGCGCCAACGGGGGCCGCGCCCCGCTGGCCGTCGTCGCGGTGGCGGCGGGCGAGGGGATCGCGGCCGCCCTGCGCGCCTTCGCCGTCGAGGGTGAGCTCGGGATCTCGATCGTGGCCGGTGGCCAGGCCGCGAACCCGTCGACCGGGGAGCTGCTCGCCGCCATCTCCGAGGCGCCCGGGGAGCAGATCATCATCCTGCCCAACAACCCCAACGTCAGGCTCGCCGCGATGCAGGCGGCGGAGATGGCGGACAGGCCGGTGCGGGTCGTGCCCACCCGCAACGCCGCCGAGGGAATCGCCGCCCTGCTCGCCCTCGAGGTGCCCGGCAACGGGATCGCCAACGTGGAGCCGATGTCCGCCGCCAGCCGGGCGATCCAGACCCTGCAGGTGACGGACGCGATCCGCGACGCGTCCATCGAGGGGACCAAGGTCCGCAAGGGCCAGTCGATCGTCCTCGATCCCGACGACGGGCTCGTCGCAGTGGCCAACGACTCGGTGCACGCCGTGGTGCGCGCGCTCGACGCCCTGGCACCCGGCTTCGAGCTGGTGACCCTGTGGTACGGCGACGGGGCGGACCTCGACGAGGCGGAGCGGGTCGCCCGGCGCATCACCCAGGCGCGGCCGGAGCTGGAGGTCGAGGTCCGGCACGGCGGCCAGCCCCACTACCGCTACCTGGTCGCGGCGGAGTAGCGACCGCCGTGGCACCGTCGGCCGATCGGCCCCGGGCCGCTCGCCCGGGGAGCGGGGCCGCGGACGTCGCGGGCCGCGGCCGCCGGCCCACCGTCCCGGCAGATCCCTTCGCGACGCCGCTGGCGGCGAGCGGCCTGCCGGGCGCGAGCACGCTCCGGCGGCACGGCTCGCGGCTTGGCCTCCGGACCGTCCGCGACCTCCTCCTGTGGCTGCCGCGGCGCTACGACGACCTGCGCACCGTCCACGACCTGCAGTCGCTCCGCTACCTGCCCGTCGACCAGGTGGTGAGCGCGCGGGCGACGGTGATCACCCTGCACGTCGGGCGAACCGCGCGACGGGGGACCCAGACCGTGACGGCCCAGCTCGCCGACGCCACGGGCCGTGCCGAGGCGCAGTGGTACGGCCGCCAGTTCGTCGAGCGCCGGATCCGCGAGGGTGAGGAGCTCGTCTTCTCCGGCAGGCTGCGCCGGCGCGGCTCTGCGGTCGTGCTCGACAACCCCGCCTTCCAGCGACCAGACGCCGACATGCTTCACGTCGGCCGGATCGTGCCCGTCTACCCGCTGACGGCAGGGTTGCCGCTGCGCACGCTGCGCACGGCGATCCGTGCGGCCCTCGATCGCTACCCAGCTTACGCGGAGTACCTCCCAGCCGACCTGCGGCGGGCCGAACGGCTGCCGGAGATCGGCGACGCCCTGGCCCAGGCCCATTTCCCGGACGACTTCGAGCTCCGGGACGCGGCCCTGCGGCGGCTTGCCTTCGACGAGCTGCTGGCCCTCCAGGTCGGCATGGTCGAGCGCCGTCGCCAGCGAGCCGACCTAGCCGCGGTCCGGGTGGTCGTGGACGACGCCCGCGACACCGCCGTCCGGGAGACGATCCGGGGCGCCATCGCCGCCCGCCTCGCCGGCGACGCCGAGCTCACCCCAGACCAGGCCCTGGCGATGGACACGATCAGGACCGATCTGGCTGGGCCCCACCCTATGCTCCGCCTGCTCCAGGGTGACGTCGGCTCGGGCAAGACGGCAGTCGCGGCCTACGCCCTGGCCCTCGTCGCCGGGACGGGTCACCAGGGGGCGCTGCTTGCCCCGACTGACCTGCTCGCCCGGCAGCACCTCGTCACCCTGCGTGAGCTGCTGGAGCCACTCGGCATCGGGGTCGTGCTGCTGGTCGGCTCGCAGCCGGCTGCGGAGCGACGCGAGGTCACCGGGGCACTGGCCGGCGGTCGGGCGGCAGTGGCGGTCGGCACCCATGCCCTCTTTGGCGAGGATGTCGACTACGCCCGGCTGGCATTGGTGGTCGTCGACGAGCAGCACCGCTTCGGCGTGGAGCAGCGCGGCGCGCTCGAGGCGAAGACTCGCGACGGTGCGGCCCACGTCCTGCTGATGACCGCAACCCCGATCCCGCGCACCCTCGGCCAGGTCCTCTACGCCGACCTGGACGTGTCGGACCTGCGGACCGCCCCCTCCGGCCGGCAGGTCATCGGGACCGCCATCCGCCGCCCGGACGAGCTGGAGCGGCTCTGGGACCTCGTGCGGCGCGAGGCGGCGGCCGGCCGGCGCACCTTCGTGGTCGTGCCCCGCATCGACGAGGACGAGGGCGATCCAGAGAACGTGGCCGGGGCCGAGGCGGAGACAGAGCGGCTGCGCAGCCTGCTGGCCCCGCTGCGGGTCGGCCTGGTCCACGGCCGCATGCGGCCCCGCATCCGCGACGAGGAGATGGCCCGCTTCCGCGACGGCGAGCTCGACGTGCTGGTCGGGACGACCGTGATCGAGGTCGGCGTCGACGTGCCCGAGGCGACGGTCATGGTGATCGAGGGCGCTGACCGGTTCGGCCTCGCCCAGCTCCACCAGCTGCGGGGCAGGGTGGGGCGGGGCAGCGACCAGGCCTGGTGCGCCCTCGTCTCGGACGCACCGGCGGGCAGCGTGGCGGCCCAGCGGCTGGCGGCCGTCACGGCGACTGCCGATGGCTTCGCCCTGGCCGAGACGGACTTCTCCCTTCGTCGCGAGGGCGACGTCCTGGGCCTGGCCCAGAGCGGGCTGCCGCGGCTCCGGGTGGCGACCCTGGCTCGGAGCGACCACCGCGCCCTGGCCGTGGCCGCCCGCCGTCACGCAGAGGCGCTGGTGGATGCTCGCGGCCGCCTGCGTGGCGCGGCCGAGCCGCTCCGTCGCGAGCTCGAAGGCGGCTGGCTGGCGCCGATCGTGGCCGGCGAGCCGTCCCCCGGCGCGTAGGGGTCGGTCGTGGCCGACGCGGGAAGGGTCATCGCCGGCTCGGCGCGGGGCGCCCGCCTGGCCGCCCCCGGACCGGGGACGCGTCCGCTCGGCGACAGGGCGAAGCAGGTCCTCTTCGCCATCCTCGAGCCTGACCTGGCTGGATCGGCTGTGCTCGATTGCTGCGCGGGATCCGGCGCGGCGGGTATCGAGGCCCTGTCACGCGGCGCGGCGCGGGCCGTGCTCGTCGAGCGGGACGCGGGGGCCTGCCGGACGATCGATGCCAACCTGTCGCGGACGGGCCTCTCGTCCCGGGCCTCGGTCATGCGCACGGACGTGCTCGGCTACCTGGCCGGGCGAGCGGCCGTGGACGGTCCGTTCGACATCGTCGTCGTCGACCCACCCTACGCCGAGGCCGACCTGCGGGGCCGCATCCTCGAGGTGCTCGGGGGATCCGGCGCCCCGCTCCGTGCGGGCGGCCGCGTCGTGATCAGCGGACCGTGGCGCGACCCGCCTCCGGCCCAGGCCGGGCTGCTACGATCCGAGCGCGAACGCCGGGTCGGGGAGACGCTGCTGACCTTCTACCGCCGGGTCGCGGCCGA
>JAGDMV010000027.1 GCA_017860675.1 Chloroflexota bacterium | reverse complement strand
GGATGAGCGAGATCACCGCCGGGTAGCGGCGCAGCTTGTCGGGCATCCAGCCGCCGGGCAGGACCAGCGCATCGAGCGAGGCCGGGTCGACCGCTTCGGCCGCGAGGTCCACTGTCACCGCCAGGCCGTTCTTGCCGTGCACGGTGCCGGCCGCCAGCCCGACGCTCGTGACCTTCGCGCCCTCCTCACGCAGGCGCATGACCGTGACCCAGAACTCCAGGTCCTCGACGCCCTCGCCGGCGAGGACGGCGACGTGCATCCCGTCGAGCTTCATCGGATCCTCCTCTCCGGCGACAAGGCCGGCACGGCCGAGCATAGCGCGATGGCGGCCGGACCTCGCCGGGTCTGTTCGCCGGGCTCGCCGGGCCGGCCGGGACCTCTGATGGGCCGGCCGGCCCGCCCTATCCCCGACCCGCTCGCCCCGCGTCCTCGCTACCATCGTTGCAAGTACCGACCCAGCCGAGGTCCCGATGGCCGAACCGACGCTCTTCTCACCGCCCATGCTCGCCTTCCTGGCCGGGCCGCGGTTCGCCGTGCTGGCCAGCCTCGACGCCGGCGGCGCGCCCCGCCAGGCCGTGGTCTGGTACCGGCTCGACCCCGACCGCACGCTGGTCGTCAACAGCGCCGCCGGCCGGACCTGGCCGGCCAACCTGCGCCGTGACGGGCGCGTCGCCCTGGCGGTGATGTCCGGCATCGACGGCTACTCGTGGCTGGGCCTGACCGGCGTCGTCATCGAGATCATCGACGACCAGGCGATCTCCCAGGCCGACATCGCCGGGCTCGCCCGGCGCTACCACGCCGATGATCCGGCTACCGCCGAGCGCATGATCGCGACCGTGTTCGGGCAGCAGCACCGGATCTCGTTCCGGATTCGCGTTACCGGCATCCACGACCACCTGGGAGGCTGAGCCATGGCCCGCGCACGGATCGGCTACGCGGCGATGCTCGAGCAGTTCGACCCACGCGAGTGCGTGGAGCTGGCGGTCGCGGCCGAGGCGGCCGGCTTCTCCGGGGTGATGGCGGCCGACCACTTCCAGCCGTGGGTGCCCCGGCAGGGCCAGGCCGCCTTCGTCTGGAGTGTCCTGGCCGCGATCGGCGAGCGGACCGCCGGCGACCTGGGACCTGGAGTCACCTGTCCTTCGTTCCGGATGCACCCGGCGATCGTCGCCCAGGCCTCGGCGACGCTGGAGAGCATGTTCCCAGGGCGCCACTGGCTCGGTCTCGGCTCTGGCGAGGCGCTCAACGAGCACGCCTTCGCCGAGCGCTGGCCGGAGGTCCCCGAGCGGATCGCGCGGATGTTCGAGGCGATCGAGGTCATCCAGCGGCTGTTCAGCGGCAAGCCAGTCCGCCACGAGGGCCGCTTCTTCCGCCACGAGACGGTCCGGCTGTGGACGATGCCACCGGCCCCGCCGCCGATCTACGTGGCTACGACCGGGCCGGTCACCGCCCGGCGGACCGGCGAGCGCTGCGACGGGATCATCACCGTGGGAGCGACGGACGAGAAGGTCGCAATCGTGCTCGGCGCCTTCGCCGAGGGCGCCGTCGCGGCCGGCAAGGACCCGTCGACGATGCCCAGGATCCTCCAGCTCCACCTCTCGTGGGCGCCGACCGACGAGGAGGCGCTGGCCAACGCGCTGCGCGAGTGGCCCAACGGTGGGATGAAGTTCCCCAAGCAGGACATCCGCTCGCCATCCGACTTCGAGCAGATCGCCGCCCTCGTCCGGCCCGAGGACTTCGCCGGCCGGCTGCTGATCAGCAGCGAGCCGGAGCGCCACCGGGCGGAGATCCAGCGCTTCATCGACATGGGCTTCGACCGCGTCTACCTGCACAACGTCGGTCGCAACCAGCGGGAGTGGATCGAGGTCTTCGGGCGCGAGGTCCTGCCCGGCCTCGTCGCCTGACCTCGGGAGGACCGGATGAACGTCGTCGGGCGGACCTTCAACGCGATCGGCGGCCGGCTGATGGCCCGGTCGGGCCGGGTCGGCATCCTGGCGTCCACCGGGCGCCGCAGCGGCCGGCGCCGGACGGCGCCGCTCGGCTTCGTCCGCCGCCCGGACGGCACCGTCCTGGTCGCAGCCGGCAGCCCGGGACCCGCCTGGGCGGCCAACGTGCAGGCCCAGCCGGCGTGCACCTTCACGATCCGGGGCAGGGAGCGCCGCTACCGCGCCCGCCTGCTTGAAGGTTCCGAGCGTGACGAGGCGCTGGTGGCCGTTCGGGCGGCATGGGGCCGGATGGCGGGGAGGGCCGCCTTCGGCGAGACCTTCGCCCTCGAGCCGGAGACCTGAGTACGGTGCGCGCGGTCGCCCTGGCCGGCGGAGTCGGCGGCGCGCGGCTGGCGCACGGCCTGCAGCGGGTCCTGGCACCCGGTGAGCTGGTGGTCGTCGTCAACGTCGCCGACGACCTGGAGCGTCACGGCCTGGTCGTGTCGCCCGACCAAGACACCGTCCTCTACACCCTGGCCGGCCTCGCCGACCGCGAGCGCGGATGGGGCCTCGCCGGCGAGACGTGGTCGGCGCTCGACCAGCTCGGGCGCCTGGGCGAGGAGACCTGGTTCGCCATCGGCGATCGCGACCTGGCCCTTCACGTCGTTCGAACTGCCCGCCTGCGGGCCGGCGCCAGGCCGACCGAGGTCGCGCTCGAGCTCGCCGCCCGGCTCGGCGTCCCGAGCCGAATCCTGCCGGTCACCGACGACACGATCCGGACGCGCGTCCGCACCCCAGACGGCTGGCTCGACTTCCAGGACTACTTCGTCCGCCTCCGCTGCGAGCCCGAGGTCCTCGAGGTGACCGTCGACGGGGCGGCGCGGGCGCGACCCACGCCCGAGGTGCTCGCCTCGCTGGCCACCGCCGAGCGCATCGTCGTCTGCCCGTCCAACCCGGTCGTCTCGATCGGCCCGATCATGGCCGTGCCCGGGATGCCGGCCGCGGTGCGGGCGGCCAGGGACCGAGGCGTCCCGGTTGTTGCCGTCTCGCCGATCGTGGCCGGGCGTGCGCTCCGGGGCCCGGCGGACCGCATGCTCGTCTCGCTCGGCGGGCAGGCCAGCGTGGTGGAGGTGGCCCGCCGCTACGTGGACCTGGCCGACATCCTGGTGATCGACGAGGCGGACGCGGGCCTCGCCGGGCAGGTCGCTGCTACGGGGATCCGGCCGCTGGTGGCCCCGACGGTGATGACCGACGACGCAGCGCGCGCCGAGCTCGCGCGCGCAGTCCTGGCGGCTGCCTGAACCGCGCCGGCAAGGGCGCACCCGGCTCGCCGGGGTCGAACGCGACCGGGTTGCCCGGGGGGACCATGAGCACCTGCGTCCCGGGCGCATAGCGGCGCGCGAAGCGGGCGAACTCGAGCGGCGGCTGCGACAGGCGATGGGGGACGACCCGGCCCAGCCCGAACGGCCAGAGGGTCCCCCAGTGGATCGGGACGGCGTAGCGCGGCCGCAGGAGGCCGAGGGCCCGGGCCGCACGGCGGGGGTTCATGTGCCCCGGACCCAGCCGCGGGCCCCAGCCCCAGACCGGCAGGAGGGCGACATCGAGCCCCTCCCCGCCGAAGTCGGCCATGGCCGCGAACATGTCGGTGTCGCCGGCGAAGTAGACGCGCGTCGCGTCGAGCTCGAGGATGAAGCCGATCGCCATCGCCCGCGGCCCGAATGGCGGGTGGAAGCCGGAGTGGAGGGCAGGCGTGGCGGTGACGGCCACCGGGCCGATCATGACCCGGGCGGCCGGCGCGAGCTCGACCACCGATCCGAAGCCCCGGGCGCGGAACCAGTCGGCCGACCCGGCCGGCACCACGAGCAGCACGTCGTCGCCCAGCATCCGGATCGACGGCAGGTGGAGGTGGTCGAGGTGCAGGTGGCTGATGAGGACGGCGTCGATCCCGGTGACGAGGTGCTTGTCGAGGCGTCGCCCGACCCGGCGCAGGACGATCACCCGGTCGAAGAGGACCGGGTCGGTGAGGATCCTGCGCCCGCCCATCTCGATCAGGACCGTGGAGTGGCCGAGGAAGGTGAGGCGCGGCAGGGTCGTCATCGCAGACGCTACGGTACCCGACCGCTGGTTGGAATACGATCGCGCCCGTGACCGCAGCCGCCAACCTGTCCCGCGTCGCCGCCGTCGTCCCCGTGCGCGGGCTCGAGCGAGCCAAGTCCAGGCTCGGCGAGGCGCTCGACCCGGAGGAGCGGCAGGCCCTGATCCGGCGGCTGCTCCGACGCACGCTCGCCGCAGCTGTCGCAGCGCCGGGCGTCGTCCGGGTCGCGGTGGTGAGCCCCGATCCGGGTGCCCGCGAGATCGCGGCTGCCGCCGGAGCCGTCGCCCTGGAGGACGCCGGCAACGACCTCAACGCCGCCCTCGAGGAAGGCCGCCGCTGGGCCGCGGCGATCGACGCCACGGCCCTGCTCGTGCTGCCGGTGGACCTGCCGGCGATCGATGCGGAGGCGGTCGGCACGGTCCTGGCGCGCGCCGCCGAGGCGATCGAGCCGGCCGACGCCCGCGCGGGTGTGCCCGGGGCCAAGGGCCGCCCGCTCGTGGCCCTCGTCCCGGACCGGGCGGGCACGGGCACCAACGCGCTCCTCGTGAGCCCGCCGGACGTCATCGACTTCGCCTTCGGGCCCGGCAGCCGGGCGGCCCACGCCACCGCCGCCACCGCGGCCGGCGCCCGCTACCTCGAGCTCGGCGGGCCGCTGCGGCTGGATCTCGACCTGCCCGACGACCTGCTGCTGGCCGGCGATGCCAGCCTCCACGCCGCCGAGCCGTGAGCGAACCCCTGCTCGTCCTGGCGCTCGAGGGCATCCCCGAGGTGCAGCCCGGCGACGACCTCGGGACGCTGCTCGGGGCCGCGCTGGCGCGCACGGGTGGGGCGCTCCCTCTGCGCGCGGACGACGTCCTCGTCGTCACCTCCAAGATCGTGGCCAAGGCGGAGGGCGCGTTCGTCGACCTGGCAACGGTTCAGCCCCGGCCCGAGGCGGTCGAGTTCGCCTCGCGCTGGAGCCGTGACCCGCGGCAGGTCGAGGTCGTCATGCGCCAGGCGGTGCGGGTCGTCCGGGCAGACCTCGGCGTGCTGGTGGTGGAGACGCGTCACGGCTTCGTGCTGGCCAATGCCGGGGTGGACGCGTCCAACGTCGGGCCGCGCTCCGGCGCGGTCGTGCTCCTGCTGCCGGACGATCCGGACGCGTCCGCCCGGCGGATCCGCGGCGCCATCGCGGATCGGTTCGGCGTGGCGCCGGCGGTGGTCGTGTCCGACAGCATGGGCCGGCCGTGGCGCGTCGGCATCACCGACTGCGCCATCGGGGTGGCCGGCATGCGCCCGCTCGACGACCTGCGCGGGACGCCCGACGCCGACGGCCGGCCGATGAGCGCCACCATCCGGGCGGTGGCCGACGAGATCGCCGCGGCCGCTGAGCTGGCCCTCGGCAAGACCGCGCGGCGCCCGGCGGCGCTGGTGCGGGGAGCGACGCCGCCGACGGGCGAAGGCTCGATCGCCGAGGTCATCTTCCCGCCCGAGTACGATCTCTTCCGCTGACCCGGCCGGCCACCCCGGCCGGTACCGGCACCGCCCCCACCGCCACCGAGCGAGGTGCCAACCAGGTGAAGATCGGCCTGCAGATCAACCGCTTCGACTGGCCCGGCGGGCCGGCCGCGATCGGCCCCACCCTCGCCCGCGTCACCCGCGCCGCCGATGAGGCCGGCTTCGACTCGATCTGGGTCATGGACCACTTCTTCCAGATCAGGGGGCTGGGCCCGGCCGAAGACCCGATGCTCGAAGGCTGGACCGCGCTCGGGTTCATGGCCGCTACCACCAGCCGGGCGCGCCTCGGGCTGATGGTCGGCGGCGTGCACTACCGCCTGCCGGGGCTGTGGGTGAAGGCCGCCACCACCCTGGACGTGCTGTCGGGCGGCCGGGCCTGGCTCGGCATCGGGGCGGCCTGGAACGAGGAGGAGAGCAACGCTCTTGGCTTCCCGATGCCGCCCCTCGCGACACGCTTCGAGATGCTGGAGGAGACGCTGCAGATCGCCCGGGCGATGTGGAGCGGCGAGCGGGGCAGCGAGGAGACGCACGACGGCCGCCACTACCGGGCGACGCGGCTCCTCAACTCACCGCAGGCGATCAGCCGGCCCCGCGTGCCGATTCTCGTCGGCGGCGGCGGCGAGCAGAAGACGCTGCGGCTGGTGGCCCAGTACGCGGACGCGGCCAATGTCTTCGGCGACGCGGACCGGCTGCGCCACAAGTACGCGGTGCTGGCCGAGTGGTGCGAGCGCGTCGGCAGGCCGCCCGCCGAGATCGAGCGGACGACGCTGCAGGTCGCCGGACCGGGTCGCGATGCCGGGGGCCGTGCCGCCCTCGTCGAGCGGTTTGGCCAGCTGGCCGAGGCGGGCGCCCAGCACGTGATCGTCGGGATCGGCCCGGACGGGCACGAGCCGGACGTGATCGAGCGCTGGGCCGAGGTCATCCCGGCCATCCACGGACTCTGACCGGAACCCGTTGACGCCGCCGGTACATGGTTCCTCGCCGGCGAGAACGATGTCGCCGTATACCCCTAGGGAGTATGCGTCCCGTGCTACACTCAGCCGCATGAGCGACTCCCCCAACCCGTTCGGCGGCCTGACCATCGACCTCGGCGAGGGCGCCCCCGGGCCGGCCGAGACCCGCCCGGCCGAGACCCGCCCGGTCGCCGTCCCATCGGGCGGGCCCCACGAGACCCGCGTCCTCATCCTCGGCTCCGGCCCGGCCGGCCTGACGGCCGCGATCTACGCCGCCCGCGCCGATCTCGAGCCGATCGTCCTGGCCGGCTTCCAGCCTGGCGGGCAGCTGACGATCACCTCGGAGGTCGAGAACTTCCCCGGGTTCCCCGAGGGCATCCAGGGCCCAGAGCTGATGGAGCGCTTCCGCGCCCAGGCCGAACGGTTCGGGTCGTCGGTCGTGGACGTCGAGGCCGACCGGGTGGACTTCTCCAGCCGCCCGTTCCGGGCCTGGGCGGCCGGCGTCGAATTCCGGGCCGACGCCGTGATCGTCGCCACCGGGGCGTCGGCGCTGTGGCTGGGCCTCCCGTCCGAGGAACGGCTGCGCGGCCGCGGCGTGTCCGCCTGCGCGACCTGCGACGGGTTCTTCTTCCGTGACAAGGCGATCGCCGTCGTCGGCGGCGGCGACTCGGCCATGGAGGAGGCGCTGTTCCTGACCCGCTTCGCCTCGAAGGTGACGCTGATCCACCGGCGCGAGGGATTCCGCGCCAGCAAGATCATGCTCGATCGCGTGGCCGCCAGCCCGAAGATCGCCCTCGCCCTCAACACGGTGGTCGACGAGGTGCTCGGCGACGAGGCGGTCGAGGGGCTGCGGCTGCGCGACACGCGCACCGGAGCCGAGCGGATCCTGCCGGTCCAGGGCCTCTTCGTGGCCATCGGCTACCGCCCCAACACGGCCCTCTTCGGCGGGGTCCTCGAGACCGACGAGCGCGGCTACCTGGTGGTCCGCGACGAGACGGGCTCGAGCGTGGAGGGCGTGTTCGTCGCCGGCGACGTCCACGATCACCGCTACCGCCAGGCGGTCACCGCCGCGGGCGACGGGGCACGAGCGGCGATCGACGCCGAGCGCTGGCTCCAGGCGCAGGGCATCGTCTCCGCGGCGACCGCGCCGGCCAGCAGACCCGGCTCGTGAGCGAGCGCCGCCGGTTCGCGGTTCTGCCACGCCTGGGCGTCACGCCGCCGCTCCACGAAGTCGTCCGCTCGTCGCTCGAGGCGGCCATCGCCCGGGCCGAGGACGGCCGGGCCGCGGGACCCGACGCGTCACCCCCGCTGGCGGTGCTCGACGCGGGCTGCGGCCGTGTGTCCGCCCTGGTTCCCTTCCGTGCCCGGATCGGTCGCTTCGTCGGGGCAGACATCCATCGTCCGGCCTCCGGGTCGCTGCCCCATCTCGACGAGTTCGTCGAGGCCGACCTGTGCCGCGAGGCGGACGCGTTCGCGGCGGGCACGTTCGACGTCGTCCTGTCGAGCTTCACGGTCGAGCACTTCGCCGACCCACCGTCCGCTTTCGCCAGCATTCGCGGCTGGCTCCGGCCGGGTGGCACGCTCGTGCTGATCACCGTCAACCGTCGACACCCGTTCGTCGCCGCCTACCTCGGCCTCCCGGCGCGCCCGCGGGGCCGCCTGCAACGGATCGTGAAGGCGACGGCGGCGGATGCCCACCCGCTCGTGGGAGCATGCAACGACCCGCGCGCCCTGCGGATGGCCCTGGAGGCGGCCGGCTTCGGCGCGATCCGGTCGACGTCGGTCGGCCACCTCGCGCGGGCGTGGGGGCGGTCCCTGCCCGGCTACCTGCTCGGGCTGGCCGGCGACCTGCTGGCCCAGCCGTACCCGTCCCGCCGCTCCACCCTCGTGGTCAGCGCACGGGCGCCGTTGCCGTAGCCAGCCCGCCGCCGGGCACGGCGGCCGGCCGGCCCTGGACACGGGCGGCCCAACCGGGTCGACCCAGAGGAGAGGTCTGTGGGTGAGATCAAGACGGTCGAGCTCCGTCACGCGGGCGGCTTCCGCTTCGTGGGCGAGTCGGGCTCGGGCTTCGCCCTCGAAATGGACAACGAGGTCGGCGGCACGGCGGTGAAGCCCACCGAGCTGCTGGTGGCGGCGATCGGCGGCTGCACCGGGATCGACGTCGTCTCGATCCTGGCCAAGAAGCGCCAGGAGGTGTCGAGCTACAGCATCCGTGTCGAGGCCGAGCAGCGGAACTCCCACCCCCATGCCTTCGTCCGGATCGACATCGTCCACCGGGTCGAGGGGCCCGCCGTCCAGGCGGAGGCGGTGCGAAGGTCGATCGAGCTGTCGGCCATGAGGTACTGCTCGGTCTCGACCTCGCTCGCCGCGGGCGTGGCCGAGATCCACCACCGCTTCGTCGTCGTCTCGCCGGCCGGCGCCGAGCCCGTCGAGGGCGAGGCGGCAGTGACCGGGCCTGCCATGGCGCTGCCGCCCGACCAGGCCTGACGGGGCAGCCGGCCGGCGGGGTTGGGGCGCAGGCGGCAGAATCGGCCGATGAGCGAGGATCCGGGCACCGGGCCAAATCGCGTGTCGTCCCGCCGGCGGATTGGAACCGCACGCACGCCCGGCGCCAGGGCCGACACCCAGCGGACCCTGGAGGAGCTGAGCTTCCTCCACGACGTCGCCCAGCTGGCCAGCGAGGCGCGCGACTGGGACGAGCTGATGCGCACCGTCGTCGACCGGACGACCGAGGCGCTGCACGTCGAGGTGTGCTCGTTCTACCTGCTCGATCCGGCCAGCGGCCGGCTGGTCCTGGCGGCGACGAACGGTCTTGACCGCGACCAGGTGGGTCGCATCAGCCTGGCAGTCGGCGAGGGGGTCACCGGGGCTGCGGCCGCGGAGCGCCGGCCGATCGAGGTGCCCGACGTCCGGCTCGACAAGCGCTTCATGTTCCTGGGCGGCTTCGACCGCGCCGGCCTGACCTCGATGCTGTCCGTCCCGCTCACCTGGAACGACCGGGTCGTGGGCGTGCTCAACATCCAGTCGGTCGAGACCCGGCGGTTCGCACCGGGCGAGATCAGCTTCCTGTCGACGATCGCGGCGCTCCTGGGCGGCATCGTCGAGAAGGGTCGCCTCGGGCGCGAGCAGGAGGCTCAGCTCGAGGCGCTGACCGCCCTCGACGCGGCCCGCGCCGAGCTGCTGTCGGTCGTGACCCACGAGCTGCGCACGCCACTGTCCGTGGTCCGCGCCTACGTCGACTTGCTGGCCGACGCGGCCGCCGGCATCGGCGAGGTGCCTGCCCGGGCGTCGGCCGAGGATTGGCGCAACGCGGCGGTCGACCAGATCACCCGCCTGGACCGGCTGGTCGACTCGATCCTCGTGTCGGTCCGCGGTGAGGGCCTTGGCGACCTGCCGCGCCTGCCGTTCGACGCTGGACAGGCGGTCGCCGAGACGGTCGAACTGCTGCGACCGCTGCTCCGCAACCACCGGCTGCGCTTCGAGCCGCCGGCTGGCCGGACGCTCGCGGTCGGCGACGAGGCCCGCTTCCGCCAGGTGATCGAGCAGCTGCTCGAGAACGAGGCCAAGTACGCCCCGCGCGGCTGGGGCGTCAGCGTGGGCACCTGGCACCAGGCCGGCGAGGTCCGCACCTACGTCACCGATGATGGCCCCGGCATTCCCTTCGAGGAGTGGGAGTCGGTGTTCGTGCCCTTCGTCCGGGCCGCCCGACGCCGCGGCCGCGGGTCGGGCATCGGCCTCTACGCCGCCAGGCGGTTGATGGAGGCCATGGGGGGGCGGATCTGGGTCGAGGGGAACGGCTACGGCGGCAGCCGCTTCGTGGTCGCCGTACCGGTGGCGCCGGAACGCTGACGGCCGCGGCCGCCGTCACTGCAGGCGGCAGTCATGCAGGCGAGCGTGGTTCGTCCCACAATCACGTTCGCCACTCAGGACACGTGAGCGGAGGAGTCGAGGGTGACGGCGGCTGGCGCGCGGACGGGTCTCCAGATCCTCGTCGTGGACGACGAGCCGGCGATGGTCGGCGCCATCACCGCCCTCGTCGGCAGCGCCGGCCACCAGGTCGTGACCGCCTACGACGGCGACGCGGCCCTGCGCCGGTTCGAGCAGGACGAGCCCGACCTCGTGCTGCTCGACCTGGCCATGCCCGGGCGGGACGGGGTCGACGTCTGCCGCGAGATCCGCCGGACGAGCGCGACGCCGATCATCGTCCTGACCGGCGAGAGCGACGAGCTGGCCAAGGTCGAGGCGCTCGACGCCGGTGCCGACGACTACGTGACCAAGCCCTTCGGCCGCCAGGAGCTGCTGGCCCGGATCCGGGCCGTGATGCGGCGCCACGAGGTGAGCGAGGCGACCGGCCCCGGCGTCCGGGTCGGGCCGCTGGTGCTCCTGCCGGGCCGGCACGAGGCGACGGTGGACGGCCTGCCGCTGGCTCTTACCAGGACGGAGTTCGCCCTCCTGGCCGCCCTGGCGACCGCGCGCGGGCGGGTGGTGACCCACGAGCGCCTCCTGGCGGCGGGCTGGCCCGACGAGCGGGAGCCGGATCCCCAGTGGCTGAAGCCCCACCTCGCCCGCCTGCGGGCCAAGCTGGAGGCGGCGGGCGCGCCGCTGCCGGCGTCGGTCCGTGGCGTCGGTTACCGGCTCGACGAAGCGGGGTAGCGGCGGAGGTTCCGCCGGCCCGGCGGCCGGGCTCGGTGTCAGCTGGCTCCGGCGGCTGCGGACAGGGCCTCGGCGATGGCCGCCACGTGGGCAGCGGTCGTGCCGCAGCAGCCGCCCACGATCCGGGCGCCGGCCGACAGGGCCCGCCGGGCATGTGCGGCAGCCTCTGCGGGCGTGCCCGGGTAGACGACGCCACCATCCACGTCGATGACCGGACGCCCGGCGTTCGCCTTGGCCACGATGGCGAGACCTGGGGCGCCGGCCACGAGGCCCGGGAGCACCCGTTCGACCTCCTCGAAACCGTTGCCGCAGTTCGCGCCGACGGCCGCCACCCCCAGCTCGGCCAGCACCGCGGCGGCCTCCTCCGGCCGGGTACCCATCATCGTCCGCCCACGCTCAAAGGTGAGCGTCACGACAGCGGGCAGGCCTGGGGCGACGTCGGCGGCCGCGGCCAGCGCAGCCCGGGCCTCGTCGAGGTCGCTCATCGTCTCGATCCAGATGACGTCGGCTCCGCCGGCGGCGAGGCCGGCGATCGCGACGGCGAATGCCTCGCGTGCGGCAGCCGGGGACAGCTCGCCGTACGGCTCGAGGAGCGCGCCGGTGGGCCCGACCGAGCCGGCCACGATCGTGTCCGGACCGACTGCGTCGCGCGCCAGCGCGGCGGCGGCGCGGGCCACCTCGACGGCCCGGTCGGGAGGAAGGCCGAGCCGGATCGGGTTCGCCCCGAACGAGTTGGCCAGGACGATCCGGGCGCCTGCATCGCGATAGGCGCGGTGGACCGCGGCGACCAGCGGCGCCCGCCCCGGGTCGAGGACCCAGCTCTCGAGGCGCTCACCGCCCCCCTCGCCGGCGCGCAGCAGCTCGGTGCCCATCGCCCCGTCGGCCACGATGGGGCCGCCCGCGGCGAGAAGGGCCAGGAAGCGATTGTCGTCCGGAACCATGCGCGGCAGCGTACCGCTTCGCCGGCGGTACGTCGCGCCGGCGCCTTGGCGTGGCTCCGCCGGAGCCACGGGGCCGGTGCAGGTGGGTCATTCCGGCGCGATCCAGCCCGGAGAGGCAGAATCAGGCTCCTGCAGCCAGCGTCACGAGGAGTCCCATGGTCGAGCCCGAAGTCCATCCCACGCGGGTCGCCGTCGTCGGCGTGGGCGCCGTGGGCTCCACGTTCGCCTACTCGCTGCTGCTGTCAGGGCTGGCGGCGGAGATCCTGCTCGTCGATGCGAATGCCCGGCGTGCCGAGGGCGAGGCGATGGACCTCGCCCACGCCGTCCCCTTTGCCCACACCGCCAGGGTCTGGGCGGGCACGATCGACGAGTGCCGCGGCGCGGCGATCACGGTCATCGCCGCGGGGGTCAACCAGAAGCCCGGCGAGCCGCGGCTGGAGCTCCTCCAGCGGAACGCGGCAATCTTCCGCGAGATCGTGCCGGCCGTGGCCGAGGCCAACCCCGACGGGATCATCGTCGTCGCCACCAACCCGGTCGACATCCTCGCCCACCTCGCCTGGCGGCTGTCGGGCCTGCCATCCAGCCGGGTGATCGGCTCGGGAACGATCCTCGACACGGCCCGCTTCCGGGCGATGCTGGCCGAGCACTTCGGGGTCGATCCGCGGTCCGTGCACGCCCACATCGCAGGCGAGCATGGCGACTCGGAAGTGCCGGTGTGGTCCTCGGCCAACATCGCCGGCATGCCCCTCGCCGACTTCGCCACGGCCAACGGCATCGGCCACGACCCGGCCAGGCTGGAGGAGATCTTCGAGGCGACCCGCGACGCCGCCTACCACATCATCGAGCGCAAGGGCGCAACCTACTACGCGGTGGCCGCCGGCCTCGTCCGCATCTGCGAGGCGATCCTGCGCGACCAGGCGACGGTGCTCTCGGTCAGCTCCCTCATCTGCGACTACTACGGCATCGACGACGTCTACCTGTCGGTCCCGAGCGTGATCGGCCGTGCCGGCGTCGAGAAGACCCTCCGGCTCGCCCTCTCGGCCGAGGAGGCCTCCGGCCTGCGGCACTCAGGCCTCCGGCCTGCGGCACTCGGCCGATCTCCTGAAGGCGACGCTGATGACCCTGGAGAGCGCCACGAGCAGCTAGCCCGGGCGCGCCAGGCAGAGGCGGCGCGCCAGCCCGGGCGCGCCAGGCAGAGGCCGCGGGTGTCGCACGCCTCCTACACGACCGGGACCGAGGGCAGCGTCGCCAGGCCCGGGGAGCCGGCAGCATCGTCAGCCGGCGGAACCTCCCCGCGGCGCGGGAACGAGGCGAGCCCGGCGGCCGCGGCCGCCACTGCGAGGACTGCCGCGGCGGCGAACAGGACGCCGTGGCCAAGCGACTCGT
>JAGDMV010000138.1 GCA_017860675.1 Chloroflexota bacterium | reverse complement strand
CGCGTCGCCGCGCCGTTCCGGGCCGAGAGGGACCGCCCGAGGGCGCTGACCACGCCGGCCGTGACCGTGCCGGCGAAGCCCATCGGGCTGCCGACGGCGATGACCAGCTGGCCGACGCGGAGCCGGTCGGCGTCGCCGATGTCGATGGGGATCAGCCCGTCGGCGGCGACCCTGACGACGGCCAGGTCGGAGAGGGCGTCCCGCCCGACGACGGTGAGATCGACGGGCCGCCCGTCGGCCAGGATCGCCTCGCCCCGGTCGGCCGACCCCACGACGTGGGCGGCCGTGAGCAGGTACCCGTCCGGCGCCAGGACGACCGCCGAGCCCGACCCCGCCGGGCCCGGCCCGCTCCGCCGCACGAGCCGGATGCTGGCGACCGAGGGGAGGATGCGGGCCGCCACCGCGGTGACGACCCGGCTGTACGCGTCGAGCGCCTCCTCGTCCCCGGGCAGCTCCGCCGCGTCGACGAGGGCCCGCATCGCCACGGTCACGACTACACCTCCCGGACCTCCGGCCCGCCGATGCGGAGGGTCAGCTCCGCGGCCCCGCGGACGACCCTGACGTCGAACGGCGGCTCGGTCGCCGCCAGGGCATCGTGGAGCGCGTCCACGTCGCCGGCCGGCAGCCCGCCCAGCTCCACGATCACGTCCCCTTCCCGGATCCCCGCCAGCTCGGCCGGGCTGCCCGACTCGACCGCCCGCACGAGCAGCCCATCGACCTCGGCCAGGCCCACCGATCGGCGCAGCCGGCGCGCGACGAACGGCGGCGCCACGGCCACCCCCAGCCGCACCCGCCGGACCGACTCGCCGCGCGCCAGGGAGTCGATCCGGGCCCGGAGCGCCTCGTCGGCCGGCAGGGCCAGGTAGAAGCCCTCACCGAGCCGGTTGGTGTCGATGCCGACGACCCTGCCGTCGCGGTCGAGAAGCGGCCCGCCCGAGGATCCGGGCGCCAGCGGCGCCGTGTGCTCGACGCTCCCGCCGATCCGCCGCCCGCCGGGACCACGGAACGACCGGCCGACGGCCGACACGAAGCCCAGCGTCACCCGGGCGCCGGCCGGCGGAGCGAACCCGGCGCCGAGGACGGGGCTGCCGACCGCGAGAACGGCAGGCGACCAGTCGAGGACGGACGCCCCCGCCGTCTCGACCGCAACGACGGCCACGTCGCCGTCGGGGTCAATCCCGAGCACGCGGCCCCCCTCGCGGCGGCCATCGACGAAGGTGACCGTCGCCTCGTCACCCCGCAGGTTGTGGGCGTTGGTCACGACACGACCCGGGGCGACGACGAAGCCGGATCCGCGGTACCGGCGCCCGATCCCGACGATGGAGGGCGCAACCTGCTCGGTCGCCGTGGCGATGGCGGCGCCGAGCTGGTCGAGAAGGGTCATCACTGGAGCCTCCGCTGCTGCTGCAATACACTTGCACATTGCAAGTTACTACGGGATGCCTGGGAGGGCAAATGCTCCGTCGGGTACCATCGGCATCGATGGCCGCAGAACCTCGCTCCCCGCTCGGCCTCGCCCTCGACCGGGTCGGCGACCGCTGGAGCCTGCTCGTCGTCGAGTCGCTGCTCGACGGCCCGCGGCGGTTCGGCGAGATCGCCGACGCGGTCGGCGGGATCGCCCCGAACATCCTGGCCGCCCGGCTGCGGCGGCTGGAGCAGGCGGGCATCGTCGTCGCACGCCCGTACGAGCACCGCCCGGTCCGGCTCGAGTACGGGCTCTCGGTCGACGGCCGGGAGCTCGCCAGCGCCATCCGGCTGCTCGCCGACTGGGGTGGCCGCCATGGCGACGCGAGCGAGGCGGCTCGCCACGATGTCTGCGGCACGCCCCTCGAGGCGCGCTGGTGGTGCCCGACCTGCCGCGAGGCGCTCGAGGAGCCGCCCGGCGAGGGGAGCGGTGGCACCGTCCGGCTCTGACCGGACCGCCACGGCGGCCCGACCGACTCACCGCCACGGAGGTGTGCCACCCACCATGACCGATCACGACCTGCTCCGCGTCCTTCGCTCCGTCCGCTCCACGCGGGAGTTCCGGCCCGACCCGGTGCCCCAGGAGCTGCTCACCCGGATCCTGGAGGTCGCCCGCTGGACGGGCAGCGGGATGAACCGCCAGCCCTGGACCTTCGTCGTCGTCCGGGACCGGGCATCCCTGGCGGCCATCGCCGACGCCTCCCCCAATGCCGGCCATGTCCGCGGGGCGGCGGCCGCGATCGTGATCGTCATGCACGGCGAGATGCCCGAGATGGAGACATTCGACGAGGGACGGGCGGCCGAGCGGATCCTGGCCGCGGCGACCGCCCTGGGCCTGGCGAGCGCGATCGGCTGGATCCAGCCGGCCGGCCGGCCCGCGGTGGCGGCACTGCTGGGCGTGACTGATCAGAGAAGCAGCCTCGCTCCTACAATCCGGTCATGATCCTGCCCGCAGCTGCCGATCCTGCGTCGGACGAGGTCGATCCCGTCGGGACTCGTCCGGCTGAGACCACTCCCGGCGCCCTCCCCGTGGTCATCGTCGGGGCAGGGCTGGCCGGCCTGACCGTCGCCCTCCACCTCGCCGACCGGCGCCCGGTCGTGCTGCTCGCCAAGCGCAACTTCGAGGAGGCGGCCACGGCCTGGGCGCAGGGTGGCATCGTCGGCGTCCTGGGCGACGACGACAGCTTCGACCTCCACGTCCGCGACACGCAGGAAGCCGGGGCCGGCCTGGTCGACGAGGAGGCGGCGCGCTTCATCGCCGAGCACAGCCCCGGGGCGATCGAGTGGCTCGTGGCGCAGGGCGTGCCGTTCACCACCGACCCCGGCGGGCCGCTCGGCCTGCACCTCACCCGCGAAGGCGGCCACACGGTGCGCCGCATCGCCCACGCCAACGACGCCACCGGCGAGGCCATCCACGAGACCCTTCTCGCCCTCGCCCGCCGCCACCCCAACATCACCATGCGCGAGCGCTGGATGGCGATCGACGTGATCACCTCCCGCCACCTCGGTCGCGAGGAGCCCAGCCGCTGCTACGGCGTGTACGCCCTCGACATCGACCGCCAGCGCGTCGAGGCCCTCCCGGCGTCGGCCGTCGTCCTGGCCACCGGCGGCGTCGGCAAGGTCTATCGCTACACCACGAACCCGGAGACATCGACCGGGGACGGGATCGCCATGGCCTGGCGGGCCGGCTGCCGCATCGCCAACATGGAGTTCATCCAGTTCCACCCGACGTGCCTGTACCACCCGCTCGAGCGCAACTTCCTGATCACCGAGGCGCTCCGCGGCGAGGGCGCCCAGCTCAAGCTGCCCGACGGGACGCGCCTGATGGCGGGCCACGACCCGCGCCTCGAGCTCGCCCCGCGCGACATCGTCGCCCGGGCGATCGACTTCGAGATGAAGCGCCACGGCCTCGACTACGTCTGCCTCGACGCGACGCACCTGGGCGAGGACTTCCTCGAGGAGCACTTCCCGACCATCCGCGCCCGCTGCCTGGAGCTCGGCATCGACATCGCCCGCCAGCCGATCCCGGTCGTCCCGGCGGCCCACTACACCTGCGGCGGCGTCGTCACCGACCTCGAGGGGCGTACCGACCTGCCCGGCCTCTTCGCGGTCGGCGAGACGACCTACACCGGGCTGCACGGGGCGAACCGGCTGGCGAGCAACTCGCTCCTCGAGTGCGTCGTCGTCGGCCGGTCATGCGCCGCGCGCATCGGCGCCGAGCCGCCCGGACCGCCGGCGACGGTCCCGGCCTGGGACGAGAGCCGGGTCGAGAACGCCGACGAGCAGGTGGTCATTTCCCAGAACTGGGACGAGCTGCGCCTGACGATGTGGAACTACGTCGGGATCGTCCGCACCACGCGGCGCCTCGAGCGAGCCCTGCGGCGGATCCGGCTGCTCGAGGACGAGATCGACGAGTACTACGCCAGCTTCCGGGTCAGTCGCGACCTGCTCGAGCTGCGCAACCTGGTGGCCTGCGCCGAGCTCGTCGTCCGCTCCGCCCTCTCGCGCCACGAGAGCCGCGGCCTGCACTACAGCCGCGACTACCCGTACACGCTCCCGGCCACGCTGCCGACGGTGATCGTGCCGGGTCCTCGCGACGCGTAGCCCGACTCCACAGCGCCTGCGCGGACTCCTGACCGCGGTGGGCTCCCGGCCGTGGCCGCCACATCACGACCGGCGCCTCTCGACAGCGGTTCCGGGGGGGCCTATGTTGCCCGCATTGCGGGAGGCTTTGACGCGCGGCCCTTAACCCTGGCCGCCGGGACCGCGCCGAGCCACTGGCGAGACCGACCCGCGCTGGGCGTCCCCGGGGAGGCTGACACCATGCGCCGTGTCACCACGCTTGCTCTGGTCGCCGGCGGGACGCTGGCCGCCCTCGCGGGTGCCGCGTTCGCCCGCGCCCGGCTCAGGGGGCGCGAGCCTGAGATGCCGAAGCCCGTCACCGGCATCTTCCCGAACGGGATGGCCTACCTCCGCTGGGGCACCGGCCCGAAGAATCTGCTGTGGATCCCGGGCGGCCCCGGTAACACGGTTCCGAGCGGGATGTTCCTCTCGAGGGTTCTCCTGCGAGCGGCTCGTCCCCTCGTCGAGGACGGGTACACCCTCTGGGTGGTCGCCAGGAAGCAGAACATGGCGAAGGGCCACGCGATGGCCGACATGGCGGAGGACTACGCGGGGCTGATCGCCGACGAGTTCGGCGGGAGGGTCGACCTACTGGTCGGCGTTTCCTATGGCGGCGTGATCGGCTTCTACCTGGCCGCCTGCCATCCCGATCTCTTCGGCCACATCGCCATCGTGGGCGCCGCGTACGACGCGAACGAAGCGGGCAAGGCCCTCGACTACGACTTCGCCAGGCTACGGAGCGAGGGCCGGAACGGCGAGGCCAGTGCCCTGATGCTCGAGCACATGGCCCCCGGCCTGCGGGTGCCGGGCGCGGCCCGGGTCCTGGGCGAAGTGATGGCGCGGCTCACGTTCGGACCAACCCACCCGTACTTCGCGAGCGACATGATGGTCGAGGCGGAGGCGGAGCTGGCGTTCGACGCCAGGGAGGTCCTGCCCGACATCTCCGTGCCGGTGCTGCTCGTGTGCGGCGACGCGGACCAGTACATCCCGAAGGAGCTCTACGAGGAGACCGCCCGGCTCATCCCCGACTGCACCCTGCGGATGTACGAGGGCGTCGG
>JAGDMV010000259.1 GCA_017860675.1 Chloroflexota bacterium | reverse complement strand
GCCCAGGAGGCCGGCGGGATCTCGCTGTAGACGGCGACCGCCTGCTTGTCGGTGGCGGCGTCGACGGTGGCCTGCTTGTCGATGCACCAGGCCAGGGCCTGGCGGAGCGGGCGGCCGGCGTCGAGCCCGCCGAACAGGGTGCCGTCGCGCATGTTCACCTGGAGCTCGTAGTTGCCGAACTCCGGGTAGGTCGCGAACTGGAGGTTGGGCTCGTCCTTGATCTCGTTGTAGGTCGCGCCCTCCATCGTGTACATCCAGTCGACCTGGCCGGCCTTGAGCGCCTGCCCACCGGCGATGTCGTCCTTGATGACCGGGAAGTAGATCTTGGAGATGTTCGGCTTGCCGCGGAAGAAGTACGGGTTGGCGACGACGACGCCCTGCTCGGCCGTCTTGATGCTCTCGACCATGTAGGGACCGGCCTCGACGGGGTTCTTCATGAAGTCGAGGTACGGGTAGGCCGCGGCCAGGGCGTCGATCGCCGGCGCGGTGAACTGGGCGTCGACCGCCCGGACACGGCTGGCGAGCTCGGTGTAGTAGGCCGGGTCGACCGTCCCGTCCTCGGCCGTGTAGGCGGCCTTGTCGGGAACTTCCTGGCCGGCCTTCTGGAGGAAGGCGACCATCTCGGCCTCGAGCGGCGCGTAGTCGGGCTCCGCATCAGGGCCTGCTGCCTTGGCCGCCGCGTCGGCCGCGTCGAGCTTCGCCACCAGGGCAGCGGCCTCCTCGGCCGTGACCGCGGAGGTGAGCTCCTTGTACTTGCCGTACGAGGCGGCCAGGGCGGCCTTGCTCTCGATGGCGATGGCCGGCAGGACGGTCGTGCCGAAGGTGACCATCGGCTGCGGCAGGGTGAACTTGATGGTCTTGGCGTCGATCGCCTCGACCGCGGTCAGCTCGTCGGCCGTGATGCAGGCGTCCGGGTTGTACCGGCAGTTCTTGCTCATGCCGATGAGGTAGCTGTTGACCACGTCGGCCGACGTCAGGTCGGTGCCGTCGCTGAACTTCAGCCCGTCGCGCAGGGTGATCGTCCAGACCTTGCCGTCCTCGGTGAGCGTGGCCAGATCGGCTGCCAGGTACGGGACGGGGGTGATGGCCGCGTCGTACGTGTACAGGGAGGCGGTGAGGAACTGGTTGAACTCCTGGGTCGGCACGTCGTCGGTGGCGTTGCCCAGCTCCTGGATGTCCCCGTTCGTCAGGTAAACAAGAGTCTGCTCGGCCGGGGGCGCCTCGGCCGGGGGCGCCTCGGTCGGCGCGGTCGTCGGCGCTGTGGTGGGTGCGCCGCTCGGCGCCTCTGACGGGGCGGGCGACGCGGCCGTGCTGCAGGCAGCGACGAGAATCGTCAGCGCGCCGAGCAGCCCGAGGCCTCGCCTAACAGTCAGGCTCATCTACGGCTCTCCTCCTTGCGGGCCGGTCGTCCTCGACCGGGCCCTCATGACCGGTGATCCACGCGCTCCCCCCAGCCCGCGGGCGCGAAGGTACCACCGTGGCCCATACCGCGTGGCCAACACGCGGGCGGGATTATACGCCCCGTGCCAGCGCGGGGCGAGCGTCCGCTCGGCGCCTCAATCGGGGGCCACCCGCCAGCGCAGGTTCGGCTGCCGCGCGGCGGTGGCCTCGTCGAGTCGCCGGACGGGCGCGGTGTGGGGCGCCCCGGTCACCAGGGCCGGGTCGCTGCGCGCCTCGGCCGCGATCTCGGCCAGCGCGTCGGCGAAGGCGTCGAGCGTCTCGAGCGACTCGGTCTCGGTCGGCTCGATGAGCATCGCCTCCGGGACGATGTGGGGGAAGTAGATCGTCGGCGGGTGGAAGCCCTTGTCGATGAGGCGCTTGGCGATGTCGAGGGTGCGCACCCCGGTCTCGTGCTCGAGGGTCGCCGCCGAGGCGACGAACTCGTGCATGCAGGGGCGGTCGAAGGGCACGTCGTAGGTGGCCGCGACGCGCTGCCGCAGGTAGTTGGCGGCGAGGACGGCGTCGTCGCTCACCTCGCGCAGCCCGTCCCCCCCGCGAGCGCGGATGTAGGCCCAGGCCCGGACGAGCACGCCGCTGCTGCCGACGAAGGAGCGCACCCGGCCGATGCTCGCCGGCCGCTCGCCGGGGCGCTCCAGGCGGAAGCGCCCGTCCGGCTCGCGGACGACGAGCGGCGAGGGCAGGAACGGGGCCAGGTGTGCCCGGACGGCGACCGGGCCGGCGCCCGGGCCGCCCCCGCCGTGGGGCGTGGAGAAGGTCTTGTGGACGTTGAAGTGCATCGCGTCGATGCCGGCGTCGCCCGGCCGGAAGCGGCCGAGCACGGCGTTCATGTTGGCCCCGTCCATGTAGACCAGGCCGCCGGCGGCGTGGACGAGCTCGACGAGGGCGACGACGCGCGACTCGAACAGGCCCAGGGTCGACGGGTTGGTGATCATCACCCCGGCCGTCCGCGGCCCGAGCGCCGCGCGGAAGGCGTCGAGGTCGACGCCGCCGTCGGCGGCCGAGGGGAGGTTCACCGTCCGGTAGCCGGCCATGGACGCCGTGGCCGGGTTCGTCCCGTGGGCCGAGTCGGGCACCAGGATCTCGGCCCGCTCGGCGTCGCCCCGGGCGCGGTGGTAGGCGCGGAAGAGGAGGATCCCGGTCAGCTCGCCGTGGGCGCCGGCGGCCGGCTGGAGGGTGACCGCGTCCATGCCGCCGATCTCGGCCAGGAACGTCTGCAGCTCCCAGAGGATCTCGAGCGTCCCCTGGGCGGTCTCGTCGGGGGCGAGCGGGTGGAGGCCGGCCAGGCCGGGCAGCCGGACCGCCCACTCGTTGACCTTGGGGTTGAACTTCATGGTGCACGAGCCGAGCGGGTAGAAGCCGCCGTCCACCGACCAGTTGAGCTGCGAGAGGTTCGTGTAGTGGCGGACGAGGGTCGGCTCGTCCACCTCGGGCAGGGCGGGCGGCGTCTGGCGCAGGGCGGCGGCCGGCAGCCGGTCGAGGGCTCCTGGCGGGGCCGCCGGCAGCCGCCGATCGGACCGGCCCGGCCGGCTGCGCTCGAAGAGGCT
>JAGDMV010000137.1 GCA_017860675.1 Chloroflexota bacterium | reverse complement strand
TCTCGACGATGGACGTCATCAGCGGCGGCCGCATGGAGCTGGGGATCGGCGCGGGCTGGAAGCGCGACGAGTGGCTCGCCTACGGGTACGGCTTCCCGCCCATCGGCGAGCGCCTGGCCGCGCTGCGCGACCACCTCGCGGTCATCTCCGCCATGCTCGGACCCGGCCGGGCGAGCGCCGGCGGCGAGCACGCCAGCGTCCTGGGCGCCATCAACCAGCCCAAGGGGCTCCAGCAGCCGCGGGTGCCGATCATGGTCGGCGGAAACGGCCCGAACGTGACCTGGCGCCTGGCGGCGCGCTTCGCGGACGAGCTGAACCTCGACGGCCTGGGCCCGACCGAGGTGGCCGCGGCGCTGCCCGTCATCCGCTCGCGCTGCGAGGAGATCGGGCGCGACCCGGCGTCGCTCTCGGTTTCCGGCCACCTGTGGTGGGAGGACATGCAGGATCGCCCGGCCCGCGTCGAGCGTCTTGCCGCGCTCCGGGAGCTCGGCCTGGGCCGGGTGATGGTCCTCGTGCGCGATTCGGCCGCCTCTGACGAGGCGCTCGAGGCGTTCGCCGAGGACGCCCGCGCGGCCGGATGCGCGCTCGAGGTCTGAGCGGCGTGTCTGCCGGCGGCTACCAGCTGGTCGACTTCGGACACGGCCGGAAGCTGGAGCGGTTCGGGGCGTACCTGCTCGATCGCCCGGCACCGGCGGCCGTCGGCGTCGAGCTCACCGATCCCGGCGCCTGGCGGACGGCGTCGGCGCGGTACGGGCGCGGCGCGGGTGGCTGGCAGCCAGCCGGGGCGCTCCCGTCGTCGTGGGAGGTGGAGGCTGCCGGCTTGGCTATCGAGCTGCGCCCCACGCTCTCGGGCGGCATCGGGCTCTTCCCGGAGCACATCGCCTTCGTCGGCTGGGTGGAGCTGGCGGTGGGCAGGCTGGCGGCGGCGCGGGGCGACGGCGAGCCACCCGCCCTGCTCAACCTCTTCGCCCACACGGGGCTGCTCACCCTCGTCGCCGCCCGGGCGGGCGCCCGGGTCGCCCACGTTGACGCGTCGAAGCCTGCCGTTGTCTGGGCGCGGCAGAACGCGGTTCGCTCGGGCCTGGCCGACCGGCCGGTCCGCTGGCTGGTGGACGACGCCCTCGGGTTCGCTCGCCGCGAACTCCGACGAGGCCGCCGCTACGATGGGGTCGTGCTGGACCCGCCGACCTATGGACACGCCCCCGATGGCGATCCATGGCGGCTCGAGTCGGGCCTGGGAGCGCTGCTCGACGCGATCGCCGGGCTCACCGCGGGCAGTCCCGCGCTCCTTCTCACGGCGCACGCGAGCGGGCTTCGGCCCGCCGATCTGCTCGACCCCGTGCGGGCTGCCTTCGGCGCGGAGACGGCTCAGTCGGCGGTCGTGCAGCGACTGGAGATCGAGGCGCAAGACGGTCGCCGTCTGCCGGCCGGGCTTGCCCTGCGCTGGCCGGCGGGGCGGGCCGCCCCGTGAGCGGGCCCGGCACCGGCGAACCGGGTGCCGGCGCACAGCGCGATGCCGTGATCGCCAGCCCGGCCAACCCCCGTCTGCGGGCTGCAACCGCTCTCCGTGAGAGGCGCGAGCGCGACCGGCGCGGGCGGATCCTGGTCGACGGGGCGCGTGAGATCGCCCGGGCGCTCGACGGAGGACTCACGATCGAGGAGGCATTCGTGCCGGCGGGGCTGCTCGGCAGCGGCGCCCCGGGCGAGGCTCGCGACATCGCGGACACCCTGCGGCTTGCCGGAGTCTCGATCGTCGGGCTCGAGCCGGCGGCCATGAGGCGGCTGGCGTTCGGCGATCGCGAGGGCGAGCCCGTGGCGGTCGCCATCCCACCGGGGGCCGAGCTCGGGTCGCTGGCGCTGCCCGCCGGAGCGTTGGTCGTGGTGCTGGAGGGGGTGGAGAAGCCGGGCAACCTCGGCGCGATCATGCGCTGTGCCGACGGCGCCGGCGCCGACGCGGTGATCGTCGCCGGCGGTCCCATCGACCCGTGGAACCCGAACGTGATCAGGGCCAGCCTGGGGACAGTCTTCACGATGCAGCTCGCCGTCGCTCCCGTCGAGGCCGTCCTGGCCTGGCTGCGGGCAGCTGGGCTCGGCCTGTTCGCCGCGCGCGTCGATGGAGCCAGGGCCTACACGGACGCCAACCTGGCCGGGCCGGCGGCGATCGTGCTGGGCAGCGAGGCACGTGGCCTGTCGGAGGCATGGCGGGGACCGGACATGACCGCGATCAGCCTGCCGATGCTCGGCCGGGCCGACTCGCTGAACGTGGCCGCCACGGCGGCCGTTCTCCTGTACGAGGCGCGGCGTCAGCGCGACGAGCGCGACCGGAGCGTGGTAGCACCGCGACCCTAACGAAGACGGGGGTGCCTCGTTAACGCTGGTAGAGGCCTCTCGCGCCCACATCGTTCCCCCGGCGGTGTGATGCGGAGGCCTCCGCTCCTGTCCGGCGCCGCGGCGTTTGCCCCGGTGCTGCGGCAGCCGCCCATGCCACCGCCGGAGCTGCCGCGGCGGGCTCCGCGCCCGCTCACCCTATACTCGCGCCGTGCGCCGCGCGCTCGTGCTCCTCGTGGCCGCCTCGCTCCTCGCCGCCGTGCTGCCGGTTGCCACCGGCGACGGCGACCGCGCCCGGGCGGCCGGCGCGTCGGAGGCTCGCATCTTCCTCGGAGATCCGACCACGCTCGATCCCGCGGCGGCCTCCGACAGCACCAGCTTGGGTGTCATCGTCCAGCTCTTCGAGCGGCTGACCGCTCTCGACAGCGACCTCGTCGTGCGCCCTGCGCTGGCCGAGCGCTGGGAGCTCCTGGACGGCGGGCGGCGGATCGTGTTCACCCTGCGCGATGGCCTCGCCTTCTCGGACGGGACGCCGCTGACGGCGGAGGACGTGGTCCGCAGCTGGCTGCGCCTTCTCGATCCCCAGAACCCCGGCCCGTTCGCCACCTTCCTGCTGGACGTGGAGGGTGCCCGGGACTACGTGAGCGGGAGGAACGCCGATCCGGCCAGCGTCGGGCTCGTCGCCGACGGACGGACGCTCGAGGTCCGCTTCACCCGGCCGGCCGGCGACTTCCCATTGGTTGCCGCCTCGGCCAGCCTGGCCGTCGTGCCGCCGGGGGTCGGGCGCGACGCCGCCGCGCTCGAGGCGGGCCAGGGCTTCGTGTCATCGGGCGGCTACCGGCTGGTGAACCGGAGCGGCACCGAGCTGGAGCTGGAGGCGAACCCCCGCTACTGGGCAGGGAAGCCGGCGATCGACACGATCGTGGCCGTAGCCAGCCTCGAGGGCCGCAGCGCGGTTGACACCTTCACCGCCGGCGACCTCGACTGGACACCGATCGAGAGCTACAACGCCGACTGGATCAGCTACGACGCGGCGCTCGGGCCGTCGCTCCGCGAGTCGAACTCGTTCACCACCTTCTACTACGGCTTCACAACGACGAAGGCGCCGTTCGACGACGCCCGCGTGCGGCGGGCCTTCGCCCAGGCCGTGGACTGGCGCCGGATCGTGGCGCTCGCCGACGGGGCCGACGCGGCACCGGCCACGAGCATGGTCCCTGCCGGCATCCCCGGCCGGAGTGACGCCGACTTCGTCCCGACCTTCGACCCGTCTGCCGCCAGGGCCCTCCTAGCCGAGGCCGGCTTCCCCGGCGGAGTCGGCCTCCCGGCGGTCACCCTCGTCACCGCTGGTGGCTACGACGCGGCGGTCGTGGCCCAGCTGAAGGAGAACCTCGGGGTGTCGGTCGCCTACGAGGCCGTGGACTTCGAGGACTTCTTCCCGCGCCTCTACGACGACCCGCCGGCGATGTGGTCGCTCAGCTGGATGGCGGACTACCCGGGCCCGAACGACTTCCTCGGGGTGCTGCTCGGCAGCGGCGAGGCGAACAACTACGGCCGCTGGTCCAACGCCTCGTTCGACGCCGCGATCGGACGCGCCCTGGGCACGGCCGACCCGGCAGCCGCGCGAGAGGCATTCGACGAGGCGGAGCGGGTCGTCCGCGACGAGGTCCCGGTCATCCCCGTCAGCTACGGCACGCACTGGTCGCTGTCGCGCGAGGGGCTGCTCGGCGCCGCCGAGAACGGCAGCGGCGACCTGCGGCTGGCGGGACTTGCCTGGAGAGACGGGGGACGGCCGTGAGGCGCGGCTGGCTGGGCGCAGCCGTTGCTGGCGTCCTGCTGCCGTTGATCGCCGGCGCAGCGCCGGTGCGTGCCGCCGACGTGGCATTCGGGCAGCCGCTGGCCGAATCGGTCTTTACCGACGCTCGCCGCTCGCTCATCTTCACCCAGCCCGTCACGCTTGCCGCGAGCCCCGCCCGGGTCGAGGTCCTGCTCGAGCTTCCCGACAGCCTTGGGCCCTACGTCCGCGAAGTGGCCGCCCCGGCCGGGACCGGGCCGCAGCGGCTCGTGTTCGAGTGGGACTTCGTCCGGGACGGCTGGCTCGTGCCCAACACCCCGATCACCGCCCGCTGGCGGGTGACGGTCGGCGAGGGCGGCTCGGCGACCGTCAGCGTCGGGCCGCCGGTTCGGGTCCTGGTCGAGGACCAGCGCTACAACTGGCGGACGAAGCAGGGAGACTTCGTCATCCTCCACTGGTACGACGGGACGGACGCGTTCGCCGCCCGCGCCCTCGCGATCGGCGAAGAGGCGGTCCGGAAGGCAGCGACGCTCTTCGGCGTCGAGTGGACCGACCCGGTCGACTTCTTCGTCTACGCCGACTCGCCGGGCCTGTACGGGGCGATGGGCCCGGGGACGCGGGAGAACGTCGGCGGCCAGGCCCACCCCGACATCCGGACGATGTTCGCCGGCATCGCGCCTGGCGCGGTGGACGACCCCTGGGTCGCCGACGTCGTCCCGCACGAGCTCACCCACCTCGTCTTCGCCACCGCGGTCGACAACGACTACCACGGGCCGCCGCGATGGCTCAACGAGGGCCTCGCGACCTACCTGTCGGTCGGTTACACGCCCGAGTGGCGGGCGGTCACCGCCGAGGCGGTGCGGCTCGGCACGCTCATCCCGCTGCACGCCCTGGTGAACCAGTTCCCGACAACGTCGCAGCTCTTCTACGAGGCCTACGGGATCAGCACCTCGGCCGTCGACTACCTCATCCGGACGTACGGCACCGACGCGATGGTGACGCTCGTCCGCTCCTACGCAGAGGGTGTCAGCGACGACGAGGCCTTCGAGGCTGCCATCGGCGTGGACACGGCCGCCTTCGAGGCCGC
>JAGDMV010000258.1 GCA_017860675.1 Chloroflexota bacterium | reverse complement strand
GTGCCGACTCGCAACATGGCCGACAGGACGCGCGTCATAGTGGCGCCACCTTGGGGGGGATCGCGGGCCCACGAGAGTGACCCACCTGAGGACGCCATGAACGGGTTGTCGCGGTCGACGCGGGTGCTTCTCGTGCCGGTCGTCTCCCTTGCTCTTGCGGCAGCTGGCTGCGGGAGCTCATCTGCCCCGGCTGCCACGGGGGCGACTCCCTCCGGATCCGGGCCGGCGACTGGTCAGCCGGGTTCCCCGGGGACCTCGGCAACGCCCATATCCGGATCACCGTCTCCAGTGCCGACCGTGCCGGCAGCGACCGAGCCGGTCTTGCCGTCCGCCCCGGTGCAGCCGACGCCTTCGGGCGCCCCTCTCCACCTCCCGCTCACCGCCGTGTCAGGAGCGACGCTGCTTCTCGATCCGGCGGGACTGCCGTACCTGCTCGTGCAGGGACGCCCGGCTGAGGGGCAGACGGGGGCCGACGCACCGGTGTATGCCGTGGCCCTCGATGCGGCGGGGCGGGCCCGCTCAGGCTGGCCAGTCGTCCTGGCCGAATCGGGTTGGCTGGGCGAGGCTGTCGTGGATGCCGCCGGGACGCTGTACGCAGTCGTTGGCCACGGTCAGGGGCCGTCGTCGCTCGTCGCGGTCCTGCCGGATGGACGACCGGCGCCCGGCTGGCCGGTCCAGCTCCCAACCGGATGCGGCGGCCCGCCGCTCGTGGCTTCGGACGGCACGCTCCGGATCACCTGCTACGACGGGGCGACGCGTGCCCGGGTGCTCGCCCTGGACCGACGCGGCGACGGGCTCCCCGGCTGGCCGGTCGAGGTCGGGGGCGAGATCGCCGAGGAGGCGCTGGCCCGGGGCACCGACACCATCCTGCTCGTAACAGGCGAGGGGTGGGTGCGGCACGTGCGCCTCCGGTCGGATGGCACGATCGAGTCAGGGCAGGCGGTCGACGTCCCGGTCGGGGCGGTGTATGCGACCAACTACGCGCTCGGTCCTGACGGGACCGGCTACGCGTGGTGGCCGGACTACCAGGTCCCGGAGACGGCCGAGGCCGAGACGATGCTCCGGCTCCACCTGCAGGCCTTCGACACCGACGGGCTGCTGCCCGGCTGGCCGCTCACGATCAAGGGCGAGGTCTCCCCGCCGGCGTTCGGGTCGGACGGCCGGGTCTACCTGACGGTGGGCAGCCAGCGCCATGGACCGACCACGATCCATGCGTACGACCGGAACGCGCGAGGGATTCCTGGCTGGCCGGTGACCCTGCCGGTCAGGGCGGCGATCGGCTGGCCCGGCGCGGGGCCGTGGCCGCCGGCCCCGGTCCAGATCGGGGCCGACGGCACGGTCTACCTGGTCACGGAGGACTCGGGCACGACGATCTACGCCCTGGACCCGGACGGCGGGCAGCTGCCGGGATGGCCCTACCGCTCGGACGCCGCACTCGCGGATAGTTGTGGCCGCGGCGGCGGGGGATGTGGACACCCGGTCATCCGCCCCATCGTCGACGGGGCTGGGCGGCTGCACATCGTGCACGCTGCTGTCGACAACTCGAGCCACGGGGACAGTGCCGTGCTGGTCGGGCCTACCGGCCGCGTGGCCGATGGCTGGCCGGTCACGCTGCGCCGCGCTTACGCACGGTTCACGGCTCTCCAGGTGGCACCGGACAGCATGACCTACGTGCTCGCCAACGAGATCGACAGCCACGCGGCCGACGGGCGGCTGCTCCCTGTACCGGACGACGGTCGTCGAGAACCTCCCCGCTGACGTCTGATCGGAGACGTGCGCCTCGCGGCGGGTGTGCGGCTACATCTGCTTGAAGCGCGGTCCTTCGCCGCCCTCCGGCGGCTGCCAGCGGATGTTGACGTACGGGCACTTCACCGCGCAGGTCATGCAGTGGAGGCAGTTCGACGGGCTGAGGACGATCTCCGAGCCGTTCCAGCGGTAGACCTGGCCCGGGCAGAAGTGGGTGCACGAGTTGGCGAACCGTGACTCGCACTCTAGGCACAGGGCCGGGTCGAGGATCGCCATGTGGGCCGGCTCGTCCTCGCGGTGGAGCGAGCCAGTCAGGCTGACGAAGGTCGCCCCGTCCATCCGCCCCGGGTCCGGCCGGTTCAGCCGCGCGCCGGCCTTCGTGCCCCGGTGGTCCTCCTCGAGGGGCAGCCGCCCCGGCAGGCGGCTCTGCACCAGCGACAGCGGCGTCCCGAGGTAGATCCCCGGCCGGAAGCTCTGGCGGTAGTTGCGGGCGTGGCGGAGGTCGGGCAGCACGCCCCGCTCCTCGAGCCGCGCCCGGTAGCCGGCCAGCGCCGCCTCGCCGACCGGGCCGGAGCCGTCGCCGCCCCCCTCCAGCGCCTCGACGATCGTGTCGGCGGCGGCCATGCCCGAGTGCATCGCGTAGTGGATGCCCTTGATCTTCTCCATGTTGACGAAGCCGGCGCCGTCGCCGACCACCAGGGCGCCGGGGGCCGCCAGCCGCCCGAGCGAGAACCAGCCGCCCTCGGGGATCGTCTTGGCCCCGGTGGCGATCGTCACGCCGCCGTGGAGCAGCCCCTCGATGAAGGGGTGGGCCCGCCAGGTCTCGAGCTCGCGCTGGGGGGTGAGG
>JAGDMV010000026.1 GCA_017860675.1 Chloroflexota bacterium | reverse complement strand
CCCGAAGTCGAAGCTGGAGCCGCCGATCCCGACGAACGTGCCGGCCGGCGGCGTGGCGCGCAGCAGCGCCGCCAGGGCCAGGACCTGCTCGAGCGGCAGCTCGTGCGACGACCGAAGGCTGGGCGTGCAGCCGGCCTCGGACCTGTCCCGTGCCGCCCCGACGATCTCCGCGAGCGGCCGGACGAAGAGCTCCCCCGGGTGGATTCCGGCCACGGCGTCGACCACGACGCACGGACCATCGGCCGGGAGGTCCAGCAGCAGCTGGACGTCGAGCTGACCGGCCAGGATCACCTCGGACCTGTCGAGCACCTCCGCCGGCAGCAGCGCGACCGCGGCGAAGCCGGCAGCGTCGTCGCCACGGGCGGGCTCGCCGCAGACGAAGACCGGGACGCGCCGGAGCGGCCTGCCCTCGGCGCGTTGCGCAGGCGCCTGATCCTGCGGCTCCGGCCGCCGTTCCGCCCCCGGTGCGCGATCCCGGCGAGCCCGGCCTCCGCGAAGATAGCCCCGGGCGTCCGGCGTCAGTCCTCCTCCTCGATCCGCAGGTCGAGGAAGTGGGTGGCGCACGAGATGCAGGGGTCGTAGCTGCGGATCATCTGCTCCAGACGGACCGTCGCCTCGGCCTGGGGCAGGTCGATGACGTTCGGCGCCGCCACCACCAGGTCCCGCTCGATGGCCGCCTGGTTCTGGCTCGTGGGCGGGACGATCTGGGCCGCGGCGACCCGGCCCCGCTCGTCGACCTCGTAGCGGTGGAACAGGAGCCCCCGGGGGGCCTCGGTCGCCCAGGCGCCGACGCCCGGCCGGCTGGTCCAGGCAACCATCGGCTCTGCCGGGGGCCGGTAGGCGTCGATGATGTCGATGGCCTCGGCCAGGGCGTGCACGAGCTCCACCGCGCGGGCCACGATGGAGGCGTAGATGTTGGTCCGGATCAGCTCGGCCATGCCCGTCTCGGCCAGCAGCTCCCGAGCGACCGGGTGGAGCTGGTCGGCGGCGAGGACGACCCTGGCGGCCGGCCCCACGAGGTAGACGCCCTTCCCGTCCTTCGCCCGCGCATGGAGGGCGTTGCTGCGCTCGACGTGGGACTCCTCGAACGCCTCGCCCCAGTCGGACGGGCGCAGGTCGAGGCCGTCGGAGCTGACGATGCGACCGTCGTTGTAGGGGTACTCGTCGGGGTGGCGGAGCGAAACCACCCGCGGCTCCCGGGCGAAGGCCGGCATCGGCAGCGAGGCGGTGAGGCGGACCGTCTCCTTCGCCAGCTCCAGGCTCTCGGCCAGCGCCGGCCGGTGCGCCTCGAGTTCGCGCCGGCGCGGCACCCGCGAGAAGCCGCCCACCCGCACGCTCACCGGGTGGACCGACCGCCCGCCCAGGATGCCGATCAGGTGGTTGCCCGCCTTCTTCATCCGCAGCGCCTTCTCCACGGTCTCGCGGTGGTCCGCGGCCATGGCGATGGCACTCTCGTAGCCGAGGAAGTCGGGCGCGTGCAGCAGGTAGATGTGGAGCGCGTGGCTCTCGATCCACTCGCCGCAGTAGAGGAGCCGGCGCAGCGCCCGGACCGCCGGGTCGATGGCGACCCCGAACAGGTCCTCGAAGGCGTGGACCGCGCTCATCTGGTAGGCGATCGGGCAGATGCCGCAGATGCGGGCGACGATGTCGATGACCTCGTCGGGCGTGCGCCCGACCACGATCTGCTCGAAGTAGCGGGGCGTCTCGAAGATGCCCAGGCTTGCCTCCACGACCTTGCCGTCGCGGACCCGCAGGCGGAGCGAGCCCTCGCCCTCGACGCGGGTGAGCTCGGTCACCTCGTACAGGCGCTCGTCGGCCCCCTTCGGGACCTCAGTTCCGTGCATCGCCGCCTCCCGCCGGGGCAGCCTCGACGGCGCCCTCGCCTCGTGCCCACCTCGTCCCGCCGAGGTCGGAAACCATGCTCCGGAACGGCTCCGAGTAGGCGGTGAAACCGGCGAAGAGCCGGCCCACGTCCTCGGTCGTCCGATCGCCGACCGCCTCGAAGTAGCGGGCCAGGCCGGCGGCGTTCGCCTGCTCGCGTGGACCGAAGCAGCCGTAGCAGCCGCGGCCGAAGCGCGGGCAGATCGCCCCGCAGCCGGTCTGGGTGACCTGGCCGAGGCAGGGGATGCCCTTGCCGACCATCACGCAGACGACGCCGCGGCGCTTGCACTCCATGCACACCGCCTCGTCGATCAGCTGCGGCCGGCGGCCCGTGACGAGCGCCGTGAGCAGCTCGACCAGCTGGCCGGGGTCGATCGGGCAGCCGCGCAGCTCCGCGTCGACCTGGACGTGGTCGGCGATGGGCGTCGACTTGGCCAGGGTGTGGATGTACTCGGGGTGGGCGTAGACCGATGCCCGGAAGGCATCGTGGTCGCCCCAGTTGCGGAGCGCCTGGATCCCACCGGCGGTGGCGCAGGCGCCGATCGTCACCAGCGTGCGGCAGCGCTTGCGCAGCTCGACGATGCGCTCCAGGTGGGCCGGCTCGCTGACCGAGCCCTCGACGAACAGGACGTCGTAGGGGCCGGCCGAGCGGGCCGAGGTCGCCTCGGGGAAGTCGATGATGTCGAAGTGCTCGACGACCGACAGCAGCTCGTCCTCGAGGTTGAGGATCGTCAGCTGGCAGCCGTCGCAGGACGCGAACTTGACGACGCCGACGCGCGGATGGGCGCCGACCTGGCCGTGCTGCATCAGATGCCCTCCCGGCCGAAGATCTCGCCGAGCTGCGCGATCGAGAAGACCGGCCCGTCCCGGCAGACGAAGTACTTGCCCATCTGGCAGTGGCCGCACAGGCCGATGCCGCATTCCATGTGCCGCTCGAGGGTCACGTAGGTCCGCGAGGCGGGCACGCCGCGGCCGGCCAGCGTGGAGGCCGTGGCCTGCATCATCCGCTCAGGGCCGCAGACGAAGGCGATCATGTTCGAGGCGTCCCAGACGGCCTGGTCGAACAGCTGGGTGACGACGCCCACGGGACCGGTCCACTCCGGACCGGCACGGTCGACCGTGAGGCTGACGTCCAGCCCGTCGCGGGTGCCCCAGCGCTCCAGCTCGGCCCGGTAGTGCAGGTCGGCCGGGGTGCGGGCGCCGTAGAAGAGCTTCACGTCGCCGTAGCGGCGGCGGTTGGCGATGATCGTGTCGATGACCGGCCGGAGCGGCGCCAGCCCGATCCCGCCGGTGACGATGACGAGGTCCCGCCCGACCGCCCGGTCGAGCGGCCAGTTGTTGCCGAGCGGTCCGCGCAGGCCGACCTGGTCGTCGATCTGGAGGGCGGCCATGGCCCTGGTGGCGGGTCCGGCCCCGCGGATCGTCAGCTCGATGCCGTCCGCGTGGAAGCGGCTGATCGAGATCGGCAGGGGCGGGAAGCCCGGCAGGGCGACCATGGCGAACTGGCCGGTGCCGCCCCGGGCGAAGGCCGGGTCGGTGCCGGTCAGGGTGAGGGTCACCGTGTCCGGCGTCTCCTGCTTGGTGGCGATCACCCGCGCGGTGACGAAGTCGTTCGGGGTGGCGGCAACCGGCTCGACGAGGACGACCTCCGGGGCGAGCGAGATGGCCGGCGCGATGGCGTTGAGCTCCTCGCGGACGTCGATGCCGACCGGGCACCAGGTGATGCAACGGCCGCAGCCGGTGCAGCCGGTCGTGCCGAACTGGTCCCACCAGGTGCCGAACTTGTGGGTCAGCCACTGGCGGTAGCGGTCGCGCGGCCGGGAGCGGAACGAGCCCCCGGCGACGCGGGCGAAGCCGGGGCTGAAGCACGAGTCCCAGCGCCGCTCCATGGCCGCGTTCTCGCCGGTCAGGTCGGTGACCTGGGTGATGCCGGTGCAGAAGCAGGTGGGGCAGGCCAGCGTGCAGTTGCCGCAGGTGATGCAGCGCTCGGCGACCTGGGCCCAACGCGGGTGGTCGAGCTGGGCCATCAGGCGGTCGTGGAGGCCATCCACGGTCACCGGATCGCCGATCTGGGCTCGCACCCCGGCCACGACGGCCGCGGCACCGTACTTCTCGGCGGCGGTCGCCGCGCGGACCGGCAGACGCTCGAGCAGCTCGCGCCCGGCCGTCGACCCGGCGGTGACCAGGAACCCCCCGTCCAGCTCGGACAGGGACAGATCGAAGCCGCCCGTCACCTCCGGGCCCGTTCCCATCGACGTGCAGAAGCAGGTCGAGGCGGATGTCATGCACTGGACCGCGACGACGAGGACGTTGGCCCGGCGGAGGATGTAGTCGGGGTCGACGAACTCACCGCCCATGAGGACGCGGTCCTGGACCGCAAGGGCGGCCAGCTCGCAGGCGCGTGCGCCCAGGAAGGCCAGCTTCGGCGGCTTGACCGTCGTCGCCTCGAATGTCACCCGGTGGCCGTCACGGGTTCCCCGGTTGAGCTCGACCGCAGGCGGGAAGGTCCAGCGCTTCCAGCTCGTGGGACCGACGACGTAGCCGAACAGCCGCTCGCCGTCGCGGTTCTCGAGCCGGTAGCGGCCGGGCGACTGCTCGTCGGTCACGCCGTGCGGCAGGTCTTCCACCGACGTGATCTCGTCGTAGACGATCGTACCGTCGTCGACCGTCGGGCCGATGAGCGTCCGGCCGTCGTCGCGCAGCAGGTCCAGCAGGACCCCGAGGTCGTCCCTGCCGAGGAAGCCCGGCCCGTCGGCGGTCGGGCGGCCCGATCGAGCGGGCGCGGTCGTCACCATGTCTTCACCTGTTCGGCGGCGAAGAGATCGAGCAGCTGGAGGCGGGTCGCGTTGAGACGGCGCGAGACGGCCACCATGATGCGCGGGTACAGCGCCAGCGCCAGCTGGCAGTCGGAGCGCATCGCGGCGCGGATGCCGGCGGCGTCGAAGACGATCGCCTCGAGGGGTTCGATCGCGGTGGCAGACGACGTCGAACGGTAGGGTGGCACGACGGTCGACCAGCCGAACACGTCGCCTGGCTCGATGGTCAGGATGGTGATCGGCCCCCGTTCGGGGACGAGCGTCCGGAGCGCGATGCGGCCCCGGATGACGACCCCGAAGAGCTCAGAGGGATCTCCTTCGCGGAACAGCTCCTGGCCGGGCTCGGCGCTGTACGAGCGAGCAAGTCCGGCGAGGCGCATTGCCGTCTCCGGCTCGAGGCCGGAGGCGAACCAGCTGGCGTTCAACTCGGCAAGAAGCGCGGTCTGGTCCTCCATGCCGCAAGTTTCGTTTGTGGGGCGTTCCAGCAGGCAGGGTCCTTCGGCACCGGAGCGGGGGCCGACCGTCCCACGGGCGGGAACACGGCGGCGGAGCCGTGGCCAGTTCAGAGCCGCGGCAGCTCCTGGCCCGGTCCAAGGGCGCCGGCGAACAGGTCGCCGCGGGCCCGGATCCGCTCGACGACCGTCCGGATCGTCCAGCGGTCGGGTCGCAGCGACCGGTCGTCCAGCTCGTCCCAGTCGATCGGGGCCGAGACCGGCAGGCCGGGCATCGCGCGCGGCGAGTAGGGCGCCACGAGCGTGCGGTTGCGCCAGTTCTGGGTGTAGTCGAGGCGGGCGCGGCCGCCACGCCGGTCCTTCGCCCACTCCCAGCTGACGAGATCGGGCACGGCCCCTCCGACGGCACGCGAGACGCCCTCCACCCAGGCCTGGGTGTCGGCGAACGAGTAGCGCGGCGCGACGGGCACGAAGACCTGCAGGCCGCGCTTGCCGGTGACCTTGGGCGTCCCGACGACCCCGAGGTGCTCGAGGGCGCGGCGGACCAGCCGGGCGAGCACCAGCGTCTCCTCCCAGGTGGTCGCCTCGCCCGGGTCGATGTCGAACAGGGCGAAGAGCGGACGATCGGGCGCCGCGGTGGGCGACGTCCAGGGATGGAGCTCGATGGCGGCCTGGTTGCCGAGCCAGGCGAGCGTCGCCGGGCCGTCGGCCACCAGGTAGGTGTGAGCGCGGCGATCCGGCGGGTCGGGCTCGCGCCAGCGCGCCAGCCAGACCGGGGCGTGACCGGGCAGGGCCTTCTGCCAGAACTGCTCCCCCTCGATCCCGTCCGGGAAGCGGGTCAGGTTGAGGGCCCGGCCGGCGAGGTGGGGGAGGAGCACGGGGGCGACCTCGACGAAGTAACGGACGAGGTCGCGCTTCCTGATCGGGGAGCCGTCCGCGGGCGAATGCCCGTCGGCCGCGGGGGAATGCCCGTCGGCCGCGGGGGAATGCCCGCCGGCCGTGGGTGCCAGGATCTTGTCGAGGTTGGTGAGAGCCACGTCGTGCCCGCCGATGTGCCATGTCCCGCCGCGCCCGGGCAGGGAATCCAGCTCGGCCAGCTCGTCGGCCGAGGGCCCCGGGATGGCGGGCAGGGGAGAACCGGAGTCGTGGTCCCGCGCCGGCGTGGCCGCCTGCCTGGCCGGGACGGGGGCACCCCGGGATGCCCGCGCCGCCCGGGCCAGCGCCCGCTCTGCCGCCTCCGGCCCGACCGCGTCCTGGCGCTCGACCGTCGCCGGATCGACGTCCGGTGCCTCGCCGGCGAACGTAGCCTGGCGGACGATCCCCTCCCGCGACCAGCCGCCGATCTCGGCCCGGATCACCAGCTCGGGCTCGGTCCAGCGCGCTGCGGGCGTCGCGCCGAGGTCAGCCGGGCCGTCCTCGAACGGCGGCGTCGTGCGCGCCCTCGCCTCGAGCGCCACGTGGAGGCGGGCGCGCGCCTGGGCGTCGAGGCCGCTGCCGACTCGCCCGGCATAGCGGAGCCGCCCGCCGACCATGACGCCGACGATGAGCGCCCCGAGATCCCGGTGGCTGCCCTGGCCGGGCACGTAGCCGCCGACGATCAACTCCTGGGTGGGGCGCACCTTGAGCTTGAGCCAGGCTGTCGAGCGCCGGCCCGCCTCGTAGCGGCTGCGCCGCAGCTTCGCCATCACCCCCTCCAGGCCCCGCCCGGCCGCTGCCCGGAAGAACGCGACGCCGTCCCGCTCGACATGCCCGCCGTAGCGGACCCGCGGGTGCTCGCGCAGCACGAGCCGGAGCAGCTCCTTGCGCTCCTCCAGCGCCACGCCGAGCAGCGACCGGCCCTCGCACCAGAGCAGGTCGAACACCTCGTAGACGAGGGGAGCGGCCCCGCCCGCGGCCGGCGCGCCAGGGGATGGCCCCGCACCCGGCCTCCGCCGCACTCCGCCCCGGACGCCGCCCAGGCGGGCCTGGAGCAGCCCGAAGTCTGGCCTGCCATCCTCGTCGAGGGCGACGACCTCGCCGTCGACGATCGCCTCGGCGGCAGCGATCCAGTCGGGCGGCCCGGCCAGCTCCGGGAAGTAGGCCGCCGCGTCCGACCGGTTGCGCGTCCAGAGGCGCACCCGCCCGGCCGTCACCACCGCCTGCACGCGGTAGCCGTCCCACTTCGGCTCGAACAACCAGTCGGCGTCGTCGAACGGAGCGCGGCCGGGGGTGGCGAGCATCGGCGGGACGAAGGCCGGTTGGGCCCCCGGGGCCGCGCCCGCGACATCGAGCGTGGGCAGCGGTCGGGGCGCCGCGTGCTCGAAGTGCGGGGCCAGCCCGGCGGCGACCTCGTCGTTCGTCCGCCCTGTCCGCACCGAGGCCGGGTAGTCCTCGGCGTCCCAGCCCGCCACGGCGTCGGGATCGCGCTTGTGGATCAGCAGCCAGGCTGCGCCTTCCTCGTCGCCCAGCGAGGTGGGGGCGCCCGGCCTGCCGTCCTCCCGTCCTCCGGTCCGGACCAGGGTGAACCGGCCGCGGACCTTCTCGCCCCGCAGCCGGAGCTTCAGCTCACCGGCCCGAAGCGCCTCCGCCGGGTCAGGCGTGGCCGCCTCGGGCTCGAACACGCCCCAGTCCCAGGCGATGGCGTCGCCGGCCCCGTACTCGCCGCGCGGGATGATGCCTTCGAAGTCGATGTACTCGAGGGGGTGGTCCTCCACCCGGAACGCCGCCCGGCGGACTTCCGGGTCGAGCGACGGGCCCTTGGGCACGGCCCAGCTGGCAAGGACGCCCTCGATCTCCAGGCGGAGGTCGTAGTGGAGGCGGGTGGCCCGGTGGCGTCCGATCACGAACCGCCCCGCGCCCCCGGGCGTGGCTGGGCGCGCCGCCGGCGCCGCGCCCGTCCCCGTCGCGGCCGGGGGCCGCTCTCCTCCCGGCTCGGGCGTGCGACCGAAGTCGCGCTTCGCCCGGTAGCGCTCGAGCCCCATCGCCGGTCGCGCTACAGGCCGAGCCGCCGCGCGACGGCCAGGAAGGGCGGCGGCGTCCGCTCGGCGGGCTCGCGGATCGGGACCCGGAACCAGGCGTCACCCGCCGGTCCCGGGCGGTACGGCGCGTCGAGGCGGTGGGCCGACACCCAGTGGAAGCCGAGCTCGCCCAGGGCGCGGGCGACGGCGATGCCCTCGCCGCTGAAGCCGCGCCCGGCCAGGCACCACGACGAGGGCCGCAGGAGCGCCGCCAGCTCCCCCCGCCGCTCCCCGAACGGCCGCCGGGCGATGGACCGGCCGCCGAGCCGCAGCAGGTCGGTGGCGACGAGGGCCGTGCGACCGGGGCGGAGCGCCGTCCCGTCGCGCCACTGCCCCTCGAGACGGCGGCGGAGGAGGTCGGCGCTCGGGCGGGCCCGGGCGTCAAGGACGAGGATGGTGGCCTCGATCAGCACGCCGTCGGAGCGGACGAGGCCCGCCACGTCGGTCAGCTCGGGGAAGGCCGGGTTCGGATCGGCCAGCGCGTCCGCCTGCAGCACCACCGCCTCCCCGTCGATCAGCACGAAGGCGTGGATGCCCGGCCACCAGGGCTCGAACAGGTAGGCGGGATCGTCGAAAGGCGCCGCGCCATCCGTCGGGCGCATCGGCCTGGTCCGCCGACCACGGGCCACCGCCGACGCGTGCCGTCCCCGCCCGGGCCCGGACAGGCCGAGCTGGATCGCCTCAGCCGGGTCGGTCGCGGCCGGAACCACGATCTGGACCGCCCGGCGGAGCTACGCGGTCTTGCGGCGCCGGCGCGGGCTGGCGTGGGCGACCTCGGTCTCGCCCTCGGTCGCGGGCGCACGGCGGGCCCGGGTCCGGGCGCGGGAGGCCGCCTCCTCCTCCGGCTCCTCGTCTGCCGCCGCCTGGCGTGACGCCCGAGCTGCGGCCACGCTCGCCTCGAGGGCGGCCATCAGGTCGATCAGCTCGCCGCCCGGCTCGGCCTCGGCGGGCGCCGCCGTCTCGCGTCCCTCGATCTTGCCCTCGATGACGCCGAGCAGCGCCTCGCGGTACTCGTCGCGGTACTGCGCGGGGTCGAACTCGCCGGTCATCGTCGCCACCAGCTGCTCGGCCATCGCCCGCTCGGCCGGCTTGACCGCCACCTCGTCCTCGGGCAGGTCGAGCTCGGCGGTCGAGCGGATCTCGTCGGGCCAGAAGAGCGTCTCGAGCAGGAAGGTCCGCCCGTTCGGCTCCAGGGCGGCCAGCGCCTCGCGATCCTTGATGACGACCTTGCAGATGGCCACAAGGCCCTTGTCCTCGAGCACCGAGCGCAGGAGCGAGAAGGCCTTGCGCCCGACGGCCTCGGGCTCGACCCAGTACTCCTGCTTCACGAAGCGCGGCGGCTCGCCCTCGGCCGGCCGGGCCGGCACGAAGCGTTCGATCTCGATAGCCCGGACGGTGTTGAGCGGGACCGAGGCAAGGTCCTCGTCGGTGACGACGACGTACTGGTCCTTCGCGTACTCGAAGCCACGCACCGTGTCGCCGCGGCTGATGATCTCGTCGTCGTGCGGGCAGTAGATGCGCTGCTGGATCCGGTTGAGACAGGTCTCGTGGAGCATGTTGAACGAGAGGCTCTTGCTCTCGGTCGCCAGGTAGAGTCGCACGGGGATCGTGACCAGGCCGAACTGGATGGCCCCCCGCCACATCGAGCGCGCCATGTCGGTCGCGTGCCTCCATGATCCGGCCGGCTGCGCTGCCTCGCGCCGGCAGAGTGGCCGACCGGGAAGGGGAGTGTACGCCGGGTGCGCAATTCAGCCCGGGCCGGCGTCCTCGCCCCGGCCGACGAGGCCGGCCACCGCGTCGGCGACGCGCGGCAGCGCCGCCCGCACCTCGGGCGAGAGCTCCTCGCCCGGGCCGAGGTCGGCAGCCCCGATGCTGACGACGAAGGCTGAGGGTGCGGCGCCGTAGAGCTCGCGCGCGAGGCCGAGCAGCTCCGCCGGGCCGACGTGGTGGGAGCTCGGTCCGGGGGCACCGGCCATGCCGGCCGTGCCGCCCATCTCGCCCGCCCCGGCCGCCACGACCGGCCGAACGGTGACCTCGCCCGGGCGGCCGGTCACGCTCGCGTCCACGAGGACCACGATCGACGCCCGGCTCATGTCGAGGGCCAGCTCCGGAACGAGCTGCTGCACGGCGAGCACCTCGGCCCCGGCCAGCCGGGGATCTCCGGCCAGGATGCTCGCCGCCTCGGGGCCTGCCCCGTCGTCGGAGCGGAGCGTGTTTCCGTAGCCGATGACGAGGGCTCGGGTCACCGTGTCAGCGTGTCGAGCGTCGTCCCGTCGGGCGCCCGCAGCTCGAGCTCGAGGGCCATCTGGCCGAGGGCGTGCGTCGAGCAGGAGAGGCAGGGGTCGTAGCAGCGGATGACCGCCTCCACCCGGTTGAGCATCGGCTCCTCCAGCCGGTCACCCCGCACGTGCTGGCGGGCCACCTGGAGCACGGCCCGGTTCATGGCCATGTTGTTGTTTCCGGTGGCGATGATCAGGTTGGCCCACTCCACGATCCCGTGGTCGTCGACCCGGTAGTGGTGGAAGAGCGTGCCCCGGGGCGCCTCCGACACGCCGATCCCCTCGTGGCGGTTGACCTCGGCCCGGGAGCGGACGTGCTTCGAGAGGATGTCCGGGCCGCGGAGCAGCTGGTCGATCCGCTCGAGGCCGTGGAGGATCTCGATCAGGCGGGCGTAGTGGTAGTGGAACGACGAGCCGGCCACCCGGCCGATCCGCCAGCGGAACTTCTCCAGCTCCTCGTCGGCCAGCGGCGTGCCGGTCCGCTCGGCCACGTTGAGGCGGGCGAGCGGGCCCACCCGGTAGATGCCGTCCGGGTAGCCCATCGGCTTCCAGTAGGGCGTCTTGAGGTACGTCCAGGGCTCCACCGCCTCGCCGATGAACTCGGCGTATCGGCGCGGGTCGACCCGCTCCTCCAGCGGCTTGCCGTCGGCGTCGATCACCCGCAGCCAGCCGTCGTAGAGGTCCACCAGGCCCTCGCGGTCGACCAGCCCCATGTAGGCCGTGCGGAAGTTGCCGAAGGTCGCGGCCTCCTCCTCCCAGCGGACGAGGTCGCTCTTGTACCAGGCGATGGCCCGCTGAGCGGCGGCGATCGCTTCCGGGATGGCGGCCAGGATGCGGTCCCGGGTCTCCTCGGCGAGCGGCTCGGCGACGCCGCCGGGGACGATCCACGGCGGGTGAATCCGCTTGCCCCCGAGCCACTCGATGATCTGCTGCCCGAGCTTGCGGATGGCGATCCCGTCACGGGCGAGGCCGGGGTTCTCGCGGGCGACCCCGATGATGTTGCGCCGGGCCGGGTCGGCGTCGAAGCCGAAGAGCAGGTCCGGTGACGAGAGATGGAAGAACGACAGGGCGTGGGACTGGACGACCTGGGCCAGGTTGATGACCCGGCGAAGGTCGGCGCCGGTCGGGGCGGCCTCCACGGCCATGATGTCGTCGACGGCCTTGGCGGCAGCGACCATGTGGCTCACCGGGCAGATGCCGCAGGTGCGGGCGGTGATGGCCGGCATCTCGTGGACGGGACGGCCCTGGGTGATCCGCTCGAAGCCGCGGAACTGGGTCACGTGGAAGTGGGCGTCGACGACCTCGCCGCGGTCGTCCAGCTGGATGGTGATCTTCGAGTGGCCCTCGATCCGGGTGACCGGGTCGATGACGATGGTGCGGGTCATGTCGCCTCCCCCGTCAGCGGCCGAACCGGGCCCCGGCCACGTCGGGGACGCGTCCGTCGAGCAGGTCGGTCAGCAGGGTGAAGATCAGGTCGGCCGACGGCGGGCAGCCGGGCAGGAAGACGTCCACCCGCACAACGGTGTGCACGGGCACGGAGGTGGGCAGCAGCGCCGGCACGATCTCCGTCGGCACCCCCGGGTTGATGGTCACGTTCTCGACGTAGGCTCGCTCGAGCAGCGGGCGCACCCCGATCGGGTTGCGCATGCCGGGCACGTTGGAGGTGACGGCGCAGTCGCCGAAGGCCACCAGGACCTTCGTCCGCTCGCGGATCACCTTCAGCTTGTGGAGGTCCTCCTCGGAGGACACCGCGCCCTCGACGAGGCAGACGTCGACGTCCTCGGGGTACTCCTTGTGATCGACCAGGGGGCTGTACACGAGGTCGGCCCGCTCGAACACCTCGAGCAGGCGCTCGTCGAGGTCGATGAAGGACATGTGGCAGCCAGAGCAGCCGTCCAGCCAGACGGTGGCGATCCGCGGCCTGCTCACAGCCCGCGCTCCTCGGCGACGACCCGCATCCAGGGCAGGAATGGCCGTGGCCGTCGCGTGCCCCGGGCGACCGCGCGCCCCTTCTCGAACAGCGCCCCGGTCGGGCAGACCTGGACGCACTTGCCGCAGCTGGTGCAGGTCGGCGAGTCGCCCCAGGCCAGTCCCATGTCGGTCTGGACCCTGGTGTCGAGGCCCCGGTGCATGATGTCCCAGGTGTGGGCGCCCTCGATCTCGTCGCAGACGCGCACGCAGCGCAGGCAGAGGATGCAGCGGTTGTGGTCGATGGCGAACAGGGGGTGGCTGGCATCCACCTCGACCTTCGGGTTGATGCGCGGCAGGTCGAAATGGGTGACGCCCAGGTCCTCGGCCAGGTCCTGCAGCTCGCAGTGGTTGTTGGCGACGCAGACGGCGCAGACGTGGTTGCGCTCGACGAACAGCATCTCGGTGATCGCCCGCCGGTACTCGAGCAAGCGCTCCGAGTGGGCGGTCACCTCCATCCCCTCGGCGACCCTGGTCATGCACGCCGGGGCGAGCTTGGGCGAGCCGGCGATCTCGACCATGCACAGGCGGCAGGCGCCCCGGTCGGAGATGCCGTCGAGGTGGCACATCGTGGGGATGTCGATCCCGTTCTCGCGGGCGACCTCGAGGATCGTCGCCCCGTCGGACCCGGCCACGTCCTTGCCGTCGATCCGGAGCGTGTGGACCGTGCTCATGCCATCACCTCCGCCGGCTGCTCGATCCGGCAGACGCCGGCGGGGCAGACCCTGTCCACGATGTGGGCGAGGTACTCGTCGCGGAAGTAGCGCAACGTGCTGGTGATCGGGTTCGGGGCGCCCTGCCCCAGACCGCACAGCGACAGCCGCTGGACGATGCCGGCCAGGCGCTCGAGCATCGCCAGGTCGTCGAGGGTGCCGAGGCCGCGCGAGATTCGCTCCAGGAGCATCCACATCTGGGTCGTGCCCACCCGGCAGGGCGTGCACTTGCCGCACGACTCGTCGCGGCAGAAGTCCTGGAAGTACTTGGCCACGTCGACCATGCACGACGTGTCGTCCATGACGATCAGG
>JAGDMV010000136.1 GCA_017860675.1 Chloroflexota bacterium | reverse complement strand
CTCGACCACCTCTTCTCGCTCAAGCGCCAGCTGATCGACATCCGCCACGTCGCCGCGCCCCAGCGGGAGGTCCTCAACCAGCTGACGAACCGCACGCTGCCCGTCATCGCCCCGGAGCACGTCGTCTACTTCCGCGACGTCTACGACCACGCCATCCACCTCTCGGATGAGTACGACTCCTTCCGCGAGCTGGTGAGCGGCAGCCTCGACGTCTACCTGTCGACGGTCAACAACAACCTGACGGTGATCATGAAACGGCTGACCGGGGTGACCGTGACCCTGGCCGGGATGGGCGCCCTGGCCGGGCTGTTCGGGATGAGCGAGGCCGCCAGCTCGGTCGGGCTCACGGGCCCGTTCGGCTTCTGGATCGTGGCCGGCTCGATCGTCGTCCTCGCCGCGATCACGCTCTTCCTGCTGCGTCGCCTCGACTGGGTCTGAGGAGCCGGGGCGGCGGGCCGGGTCTCGGCCGGTGCCCCAGCCCCGCCAGTGCCCCTGCCCCGCTCCGCGCCCCGTCGTGCCTGCTACTGGCAGGTGACCGGGTGGGCCTCCGGTCTGGCCAGGGCCGGATCGGCGGGACCGGATCCAAGGGGCCGGGCCAGGACCATCGTCTTCTCGATCGTCCCGCGCGGCCCCTCCGACGTCTGCAGGATCACCTGCTCGGCATCGGTCCGGTAGGCGGGATCCAGGTTCGTCTGGTGGCGCAGGACCTGCGTGACCTCGTACAGGAAGAGCATGTCGTCGCTGGTGTAGACCTCGACCAGCATCCCCACCATCCGCTTGCCGTTCGCGCGCAGCGACTCCTCGAGGATCGGCAGGAACATGCCGGTCCGGGCGTGGGCGTAGACATAGGTCGTCCCGGGCAGGCCGGGGCGCGACAGCTCCGGGATGTACTCGGCCACGTTGCAGTAGGGGAAGTGGTCGGGGTCGTCTGGTGGCCTGACGACGGGCAGGTCGATGTCGAGGGCCCGGACCCGGATGCGGGTGGGGACGCGAGCCGTGGCCGGGTCGACAGACGGGCCGGAGCTCGGGGGCGCCGTCGGACCGACCGTCGGCAGGGGAAGCAGCGACGGCGAGGCCCGGGGGGTGGGGATAGTCGTGGGCGGGGCGGTCGGCCCCCCGACGACCGGAGGCGCCTGGAGGGCGAGCAGACCGAGGGCGACGAGCGACACTCCGGCCGCGGTGATGACGGCCGGGAAGAGGCGGCCAGGGATCCAGGCGAGGAGACGTCGCATCGGCTTTGCGTCGGCGGTGACGAACCAGCTGCAGCGGTGGGGCACCGGCGCGGCGCCCGTGCCGGCTGGAGGTCCACCCTCGGCCGGCATCCTAGCAGGGGTTCGTCCGGTCGCCCCCGGCGGTTTGGTCCCGTGGCTCGACGCCGAAGGTCCCCGTGGCCCGTCCTGCGCCCGCGGTGGGGGCCGCGAGGGTCCGGCGAGAAGCGCTCCCGGGCGGACCTGCTACATTCCGGCCGATGCGCTCCGTGGTTGTCGCCCTGCTCGGCCTCGTCGTGGGCATCGCGCTCGCCATCGGCGCGGCTGTCGCCGTCTACACGCTCACCCCGACGCAGCCGGTCTCGGTGGCGACGGCCCCGCCGCTCACCGCCCCGCCACCGACGCCGACGCCGCCGCCGCCCACGATGCCGCCGACCCCCACGCCGCCCGCCACCCCGAAGCCGTCCGGGAGCCCGGCGACGGCGAGCGCATCCCCCGCCGTGACCGCCTCGCCCTCCCCGGGTGCATCCGCCGCGCCGAGTGCCTCGCCCGGCGGATGAGCGACCGCACCACGGCCCACGGGCTGGCCGGGCCGATTCCGAACCGCCGTCGGGCAGATGCGGTCGACCCGGCAGGGCCGGTCGCGCGCGCCGCGGCCGCGGCGTCCGCCCTCGCCGAGCATCGCCCGCTGCTCGTGGTCTGTGACTTTGACGGCACGATCGCCCCGCTCGATCCCGACCCGACCGCCCCGACGATCCTGCCGGGGGCTCGCCACGCCCTCCGCCGCCTGGCTCGCGTGGCGCGCCGCCGGCCCGAGTGCCTCGCCCTCGTCATCCTCTCGGGGCGGACCGCGCTGGACGTCGCCGGCCGGGTCAGGATCGGTGGCGTCACCTACGTCGGTGACCATGGGATCCAGGAAGGGACGCTCCCCGCCGGCGTCGCCGCCGAGCGGCTTCGGGTTTCCCACCACGCCTCGCTAAACGGGCACCGGGCGTCGGCTCGCCGCATCGGCGAGACGGTCGGCAGCCTGCTGGCCGATGCGGCCTGGCTGTTCGTCGAGCCGAAGGGACCGTCGGTCGCCTTTCACTACCGCGCCGCCGACGATGCCGAGGCGGCCCGGGCCGCGCTCCTGGCCGCCCTTGTCGACGCCCGGGCCGATCTTCCGGTCGAGCTGCGAGACCCCGACTTCGTCCGGGTCGAGGGGCGACGGATCGTCGAGCTGCGCCCGGCTGGATCGCCGATGAAGGGCGCCGCCGTGGCGCGGCTCATCGAGCGCCACCGGGCCCGCGGAGCGCTCGTGCTGGGCGATGATCGCAGCGACGTGGAGGCCTTCGCCGCGATATCCACCGCTCGCGCGGCGGGGCTGCTGGAGGGAGCCGTGGCGATCGGCGTCCGGAGCCGCTACGAAACGCCGGCCGAGCTGCTCGCGGCTGCCGACCACGTCCTGCCCAGCCCGGCCTCCAGCGCCGTCGTCCTCCGGTCGCTGGCCGCCACCCTCGAGCGTCGGGAGCCGCGCCGAGCCTGCTGAGCCCCCGATCCGCGCCCCACGCCCCACGCCCCGCGCCCGCGCAGCGCGGGCCCGACCGCGCCGCTACGGCACGATCGCCGTTGCCAGCGACTGGGCAGCGGCCTGGACCGTGGCAAGGAACGGCTCCGGGAACAGGCCGAGGACGACGGTGACGGCAGCCGTCCCCGCCAGGCCAAGCCAGAGCGCCCCTGCGCGGCTGATCGGCGCTGGCTCGCCGGGCGGCTCGCGCATGTACATGTAGGCGATGACCCGCAGGTAGTAGAAGGCGGCCACGGCCGCGTTCAGCACGGCGATGACGGCCAGGAGGGACAGCCAGCCGCCGCCCTGGACGGCGGCCAGGATGACCATCGCCTTGCCGACGAAGCCAGCGGTCGGCGGGATGCCGGTCAGCGACAGCAGGAACACGGCCATCAGGCCGCCCAGCCATGGGTCGCGCCGGCCCAGGCCGGAGAACGTCTCCAGCCGGCTGGTCACGCCCGGCCGGCGTTGCAGGGCGACGATCACGGCGAACGCGCCGAGGTTCATCGCCGCGTAGGCCGCGGCGTAGAAGAGGATCCCCTCGAGCCCCTCCTGCTGCCCGTCTGCGTAAGCCGCCAGGCCGACCAGCATGTAGCCGGTGTGGGCGATCGACGAGTAGGCGAGCATCCGCTTGACGTTGTCCTGGGTCAGGGCGACCAGGTTGCCCAGGGTCATCGTCACGGCGGCGAGCACGTAGACGACGATCAGCCACTCCCCGGCCAGCGGCCCCAGGCTCTCGGCGAAGAGCCGCAGGATGAGGACGAAGGCCCCGATCTTCGGACCCACCGACAGGTAGCCGGTGACCGGCGTCGGCGAGCCCTGGTACGCGTCCGGCGTCCAGTAGTGGAAGGGGACGGCGGCGATCTTGAAGGCCACCCCGGTCGTCAGCAGGGCGAGGCCGATCGCCAGCCCGGCCGGCAGGACCGCCTCCCCGGCAACGATGTCGGCCAGGACGCCGGCCACGCCGGCGATCCGGGTGGTACCGGTGAGGCCCCAGGTGAAGGCCAGCCCGAACAGGAAGATGGCGGAGCTGAACGACCCGAGCAGGAAGTACTTGATGGCGCCCTCGGTAGACAGCACGTCGCGGCGGTGGAAGCCGGCCAGCAGGTAGCCGGGGATGACCATCAGCTCCAGGCCGAGGAACAGGACGACGAGGTCCGCCGCCCCGGCGATGAGCATGGCCCCGGACATGGCGAAGAGCAGGAGCGCCGCGAACTCGGCCGTCGGGAGGCCTCGCGGACGGAGGTAGCCAGGGGCGACCAGCATGGTGATGGCGATGACGAAGATGAAGAGCAGGTCGATGAACGTGGCGAGGTCGTCGACCCTGTAGCTGCCACCGAAGGCCGACCCCGGCGTCATCCCAATCCACCAGGTGAGGGCGGCGATGCCGACCAGCCCGAGGTAGGTGATGACCAGCGGCGGCCGGCTCGCACCCGGCCGCACCAGGTCCACGACGATGACCAGCCCCGCCAGGGCCACCGCGGCGGCAACGGGGGCGAGGACGACGAGGTCGGCCCAGCTCATCGCTCGTCCCTCACCGGCCCATGGCGACCGCGAGGCCGGGGTCGACCGCGGCCATGAACGCCGCCACCGAGCCCGTCACCAGGTCGAGGACGAGTCCGGGGAACAGGCCGAAGACGACGACCAGCGCGGCGAGCGGCGCCATCGACGCGATCTCGAGCGGCCGCATGTCGACGAGGTGGTGGCCCAGGCCGCGGAGGAAGTCGGACAGCCCGCCGAACAGCACGCGCTGGGTCATGAACAGCAGGTAGGCCGCACCCAGGACCATGACAAGGGCCGCCACGGCGGCTACCCCCGGGTAGACGGAGAACGTCCCCAGGAGGACCAGGAACTCGCCCACGAAGCCGGCCAGGCCCGGCAGACCGGCCGAGGCGAAGACGAAGAAGCCGAGGGCGGCGGCGAACACCGGCACCGGCCCGCCGAGGCCGCCCATCTTCGCGATCGTCCGGTCGTGGGTCCGCTCGTAGATCACCCCGACCAGCAGGAAGAGCGCCCCGGTGATCAGGCCGTGGTTGACCATCTGCAGGATCGCGCCCTGGAGAGCCTGCTCGGTGAAGACGAAGATACCCAGGGTCACGAAGCCCATGTGGCTGACCGAGCTGTAGGCCACCAGCTTCTTGAGGTCGGGCTGGACCAGTGACACGATCGCCCCGTAGACGATGGCGATCAGCGACAGGACGATGATCAGCGGGGCCGCCCGCTCGGCGGCGTCGGGGAAGAGCGGCACGGCGAAGCGGATCAGGCCGTAGCCGCCGAGCTTGAGGAGCACCCCCGCTAGGATGATCGAGCCGGCCGTGGGCGCCTCGACATGGGCGTCCGGCAGCCAGGTGTGGACCGGGAACATCGGGACCTTGATCGCGAAGGCGAGCAGGAAGGCGCCGAAGGCCAGCAGCTGGAAGGTCGGGTCGAAGCCGAAGCGGACCAGCTGCTCGTAGTCGAAGGCGCCGTCCCAGCTGCCCGTGGCCTGCTGGTACGTCCAGGCGGTG
>JAGDMV010000025.1 GCA_017860675.1 Chloroflexota bacterium | reverse complement strand
GTGGCGATCCGCCCAGCCCGACCCGGGCCGATGCCGGTCGCGGCAAGCGCCGCGTCGTCCTTGGCCGCGAGCAGCACCTCGGTGGCCTCTTCGGTGAGCTTCCGCCCGACGGCGTCCACCCCGCCGGCCAGCAGCCTTGCGGTGTACGAGCCCGCCGGTCGGTCGGCGGCCCGGGCAGCGATCGTCCGCCAGAGCGTCTCCAGCCAGGCAAACCCCTGGAGCCCGTGCGCCGCGAGGTCCCGATCGTCACCGCCTTTGGTCAGTCCGGCGTCGTCGCGATCGCCGGCGGCGCCGCCGACCTCGGTCAGTCCGGCGCCTCCGTCGGCGTCGAAGCACGACCGCGTCCCCCGGTGGCAGGTGGGACCCGCCGGCTCGACCCGGGCGAGCAGGGCATCACCGTCGCAATCGAGCGCCAGATCGCGAAGGCGGAGAACGTGGCCGCTCGTCTCGCCCTTGAGCCAGAGGCGGCCGCGGCTACGCGAGTGGAAATGGACCAGGCCTGTCTGCAGGGTCGCCGCGACCGCCTCAGCATCAGCCCAGGCCACCATCAGGACGCGTCCGTCCGCCACATCCTGGACGACGACGGGGACGAGGCCGTCGGAGCCGTAGCGGACGGCGGAGTCGTCATCCGCCGGGTCCGCGAGGTGCGTCGCGGTCGCGTGGCCTGTACGCATGGCGCCAGTCGCCGGATCGCCTCCCACCCTCTCGCGCGCAGCACCACCCCGGCGGTTCACCGGGCGGCCTCCGGGACTGGCCTGACGGGGATGCCGGCAGCGGCCATGGCCGCCTTGACGGCGGCGATGGAGTGGATCCGGCGGTGGAAGATCGAGGCGGCCAGGACGGCCGCCGCCCCGCCGTCGCGCACCGCGGCGACGAAGTCGGCGGGCCCGGCCGCGCCGCCGGAGGCGATGACCGGCACCGTCACCCGCGAGGTGATGGCGCGCAGCAGCTCGACGTCGAAGCCGGAACCGGTGCCGTCGCGGTCCATCGACGTCACCAGCAGCTCGCCTGCGCCCATGGCCACGGCCTCCCCGGCCCACTCCACGGCGTCGAGCACCACCGGCTCCCGCCCGCCGCGGATCACGACCTCCCAGGCTGGCGGGTCGGCCGCCGCACCGCCGTCCGTCCGGACGCCGGCGGCCGGCACCCGTCGCCGGGCGTCGATCGCGACCACGGTCGCCTGGCTGCCGAAGCGGCGGGCGCAGCGCCGAACGAGCGACGGGTCGAGCACGGCGGCGGTGTTGAAGGAGACCTTGTCCGCCCCGGCGCGCAGGACGTCGCGCATCTCCCTGACCGTCCGGACGCCGCCCCCGACCGTGAGCGGCACGAACACCCGGCTGGCGGTCCGGTGAACGACGTCGAGGAGCGTTCCCCGCCGCCGCGGAGTCGCCGCGATGTCGAGGTAGACGATCTCGTCGGCACCCTCGGCGGCGTAGACCGCCGCCAGCTCGGGCGGATCGCCCTCGTCGACGAGGTCCACGAAACGAGTTCCCTTCACCACGCGGCCATCGGCCACGTCGAGGCAGGGAATGACCCGCACCCGGAGCATCAGTCCATCCCCGCCGCGGCGACCGCTCGAACCGCATCCGCCGGGCCGCCCAGGGTCGCCGCGGTCACGAAGTTGCGCAGCAGGCGAAGCCCGTCGGCGCCGCTTCGCTCGGGGTGGAACTGGACGCCGGCGAGCAACCCGCGGGCCACGGCGCTGGCAAACGACTCGCCGTGCGTCGTGTCGGCCACGACCAGCTGGCTGGCGCCGGCCCCGGCGGGGCAGGCCACGTACGAGTGAACGAAGTAGAACGCGGCACCGTCGGCGATACCATCGAACAGCCAATGCGGCCGTCGCCGCACGACGTCGTTCCAGCCGATATGCGGCAGGCGCGGCGCGCCCGCCAGGCGGACGGTACGGCCGGGCAGGATGCCCAGCGTGCGGGCACCGTCCTCGTCGCTGCCCTCGAACAGGAGCTGCAGGCCGAGGCAGATGCCGAGCAGGGGGCGGCCGGCCGCGACCCAGCCACGGATGGCGCGGACGAGCCCCCGACGGTGGAGCCGGACCATCGCCGGGGCTGCTGCCCCGACGCCGGGCACCACCAGGGCGTCGACGTCCCGGAGCGCGGCCGCGCCGGTGACGATCACGGGCCTCGCGCCGACGACCTCCAGGGCCCGGCCGATCGAGACGAGGTTGCCGGCGCCATAGTCGAGGATCGCGACCCTGGGCAGCGCGGCAGGCCCGCGGGAGCTCATCCCAGGCTGCCCTTGGTGGACGCCGGGGCGGCCCCGCGCCGCGGGTCGGACGCGACGGCGCCCCGCAGGGCGCGGCCGAGCGCCTTGAAGGCGGCCTCGGCCAGGTGGTGGTCGTTGCGCCCGCTGCCGCGCAGGTGGACGGTCGCCCCGGCCGCGCGGGCGAACGACTCGACGGCGTGCTCGACGAGCTGCGTCGACAGGGTGCCGATCCGCTCGCCACGGAACGGCAGCTCCACGACCGTGTACGGCCGGCCGCCGACGTCGACGGCCGCCGTGGCCAGCGCCTCGTCCATCGGCACGGCCGCGTCCCCGAAGCGGACGATGCCTTCACGATCCCCGAGGATCTCGGCCAGTGCTGCCCCGAGGACGATCGCGACGTCCTCGACGGTGTGATGCTCGTCGACCGCCAGGTCGCCGGTGGCCCGGACCTCGAGATCGAAGAGGGCATGGTGGGCAAGCGACGCCAGCAGATGATCGTAGAAGCCGACCCCGGTCGACACCGACGTCCGGCCTTCGCCGTCGAGATCGAGGCGGACCTCCACCTCCGTCTCGCGCGTGCGCCGGGCCACGGCCGCGGATCGCCCCGACCGGCTGCCGATCTCGAGAGCGCCGAGGGGAGCGGTCATGGGAGCACCTCCGCGGTCACGAGGGTACGCATCGCGGCCAGCAGCCGCTCGTTGTCGGCCGGCCCGCGCGCGGTCAGCCGCAGGTGGCTGGCCAGTGGATGGCCGCCGGGGAACGTGCGCGGAACAAGTCCCTCGCGACCGAGCCCTGCGACGACGGCTGTCGCCCGTTCCGCCGATCCGAGGTCGACCAGGACGAAGTTGGTGGTGGAGGCGGGGGCCACGGACCAGCCCATGACGCTCAGCTCTGTCGCGAGGCGATCCCGCTCGCCCGACACGAGGGCGACGTTGGCGAGCATGGCCTGGCGGTCGCGAAGGGCAGCGGCTCCGATCGCTACCGAAGGCACGGCGAGGGAGCCGGGCGGGCGGTACGGCTCCATGGCGGCGATCAGGGGTCGGGGACCGAGGGCGAAGCCGACGCGGATGCCGGCCAGGGCGTAGGCCTTCGAAAGGGTGCGGACCAGAAGCAGGTGAGGATAGCCCCTCTCGAGATCGGCCTGCTCCCGGCCGGCGAACTCGGCATAGGCCTCGTCGATCACCACGACCGGCGGCGTCCGGTCGTCGGCGCGGGCGTCGGCGGCCAGCCCTTCGAGCAGCGCGTCGATGGCGCCGTCGGCCTCGAGCCGGCCCGTGGGGTTGTTCGGGTCGCACAGCCAGACGAGGTCGGCGCCCCGGGCGGCGCTCCGCGTCGCCTCGAGGTCGAGGGCATGGCCGGACGCCGGCCCGAGCCGCGGGACCTGGACTGCCCTGGCCGGCCGCTGTTCGGTGAGGACCCGGTACATGGAGTAGGTCGGCTGTGGGATGACGGCAGTCCCGCCGGGCGGCAGCCACGTCTTGGCCACGATGTCGAGGACCTCGTCCGCTCCGGCGCCGACGAGGACCTGCGACGGCTCGACGGCGTACACGGCGGCGGCGGCCTCGGCCAGGCGGCGGTAGTCGGACGGCGGATAGTCGCTGACGGACCGGCCGAACTCGCCCGAGGCGAGGATCCGTGCCGCCAGCGGGGGAGGCGCGGGGGAGGTGTTCAGGTCGAACCGCAGCACCCGTTCGAGCGGGATGCCGTAGCTGGCCGCGACGTGCTCGTCCGTCGGCTCCCAGGCATAGCCGGACGGGGAAGGCCGCATGGAGCTCATGCGACCAGCTTCTCGATGGGCAGGACGAGGATCCCCGACGCGCCGGCGGCCTTCAGGCGCGGCAGCAGGTCCCAGATCTCGTCCGCCTCGACGACGGCGTGGATGGCGATCATCCCCTCGTGGGCGAGCGGCACGATCGACGGCGACTCCAGGCCCGGCAGGAGGCTCTCGAGGGCACTTCGCCGAGCGGCCGGGGCGTTCATCAGCAGGTATTTGCGCCGTCGCGCCGCGAGCACCGCGCCGAGCATCGTGTCCAGCCGCTCGAGGAGCCCGTCGGCAGCCTCGGCCACGCCTGGGCCGCAGACAAGGATCGCCTCCGAGGACAGGATCGAGCCGACCTCCCGCAGCCCGTTGTCGGCCAGGGTGACGCCGGACGAGACGAGGTCCACGATGGCATCGGCCAGGCCGAGGCGGGGTGCGACCTCTACCGCGCCGGACAGGGTGATGACCTCGATCGGGATGTCCCGGGCGGCGAAGTACGATCTCGTGCTGGCCGGGTGCGCAGTGGCCACCCGCAGGCCCGCCAGCTCGCCGACGTCGCCCTGGGCCGCGTCGCGGGGCACCGCCGCCGCCAGCCGGCAGCGCCCGTAGCCGAGACGCCGGACCACTCGCAGCTCGATGCCGCTCTCGGCCAGGAGGTCGGCCCCGGTGATCCCGATGTCGGCGACCCCGTCGCGCACGAACTCGACCACGTCGCCCGTGCGGACGAAGAGGATGTCGAGCGGCACGTTCTCGACCGGGCTGACGAGGCTTCGATCGCGCTCCTCGAAGACGAGGCCTGCGTCATGGAGCAGCTCGAGGGTCGGCTCGACGAGGCGGCCCTTGTTCGGCACCGCCAGCGTCATCCGGCGGCTCATCGCCCTGCCTCGACCGCGACTGGCGGCGTGCGCTCGAGGACGAGTCGGTAGCCCCCCTCGCCGTGATTGAGCCAGGACGCGATCCGGGTGATCGTGGCCGTGCTCGCGCCCGTGAGCCGCGAGATCTCCGAGTAGTGCAGCCCCGCGTCGAGGAGCCGGACCACTGCCCAGCGCTGGCCCAGGTCGCGCAGCTCGCCAAGGGTGCACAGGTCGCGGAAGAAGCGTTCAGCCTCCTCGGCCGTCTGAAGCTGGAGGACCGCCTCCATCAACGCCTGCGTCGCGGGGGAGCGCCAATCGTCCGGCCGAGCCTTCACCGTAATGACCTCTCGTGATAGCATAGCAGCATGCTACAACGTTACCATGATACCGTGCCAGAGGGCAAGCACTCCTTCGAGCTGCTCCCGGCGATCGACCTGCGGGGCGGGCGAGTGGTGCGGCTGCTGCGCGGCGACTTCGGCGCCGAGACGGTCTACGCCGATGATCCGCTGGCGGTCGCACGGGGATTCGTCACCGCCGGGGCCCGGTGGATCCACGTGGTCGACCTCGACGGGGCTGCCGCCGGCGAGCCTCGACAGGGTGCGCTGATCTCCGCCATCGTGCGCGAGGCAGGGGAGGGGACGCGGGTCCAGGTGGCCGGCGGGCTGCGGGACAGCGACGCCGTCACGGCCGCGCTCGACGCGGGCGCTTCGCGCGTCGTCCTCGGCACCGCGGCCCTGGCCGACCCGGCCTTCGCTGCCGCGGTCGTGGAAACACACGGGCCTGACAGGATCGTCGCCGCGCTGGACGTCCGCGAGGGACAGGCGGTCGGGGGCGGCTGGCTGGCTGGGGGTCCGCGAAGGCCGGTCGAAGGGGCCATGGAGGCGATCGCCAGCGCGGGCGTCGACACGTTCATGGTGACCGCGATCGCCCGTGACGGCACGCTGACCGGCCCCGATCTCGCCATGCTCCAGCGACTCGTGGCGCTCGACCGCGGGCGAGTCTTCGCGTCAGGCGGGATCGGCGCCGTCGCCGACATCCGGCGAGTGCGGGCGCTCGGCTGCGCCGGCGCGATCCTGGGCCGTGCCCTCTACGAGGGCCGCCTCTCTATCGACGAGGCCCTGGCCGCCGTTCGCTGACGGGTCGCGCCAGCTCGTCCGCAGCCGACCGCGCACCCGGCACCGGGGCGGCCGCCCCACACGGGCTGTCGCCCGCGCTCCAGGCCGGGCCATCTGCTTCGGGATCGCCCCGGCTCGCTCATCCAGGGCGCACAGCCGGCGTCAGTGGCCGGCCGCCTCTGCCTCCTTCTTGTGGGCCTCGATCACCTTCTCAGCGAGGTGCTGGGGCACGTCCTCGTAGTGGTCCAGCGTCTGCCTGAAGGTTCCCCGGCCCCCCGTGAGCGAGCGGAGCTCGGTCGCGTAGCTGAACAGCTCGGCCTGCGGGACGTGGGCGGTGATGACCTGCATCCCGCCGCCGGCCGAGTCCATGCCCAGCACGCGGCCGCGACGACCGTTGAGATCGCGGTTGACGTCGCCCATGAAGCGCTCGGGGACCCGGATCTCCACCGACATGATCGGCTCCTGGAGAACCGGCTTGCACTCCATCACGCCCTGCTTGAGGGCCATCGAGGCGGCGATCTTGAACGACAGCTCGTTCGAGTCGACCGAGTGGAACGAGCCGTCGTAGAGGGTCGCCTTGAAGTCGATCAGCGGGTAGCCGGCCAGCACGCCCTCGGCGGCTGCCTCGCGGACGCCCTTCTCGACACCGGGGAAGAACTGCCGTGGCACAACGCCGCCGACGACCCGCTCGGCGAACTCGACCCCGCCATCCGGGTTCGGCTCGAGCTCCAGCCAGACGTCGCCGAACATGCCGTGGCCGCCGGTCTGCTTCTTGTAGCGGCCGTGGACCTGGGTCCGGCCGCGGATCGTCTCGCGGTAGGGGACCCGCGGCGTCCGGGTCACCACCGACGCGCCGAACTTGCGCTTGAGCCGCTCGGCGATCACGGCGACATGGGTCTCACCCATGGTCAGCAGGAGCTGCTCGCCGGTCACGCTGCGCTCGACCCTGGCGCAGGGCTCCTCCTCGAGCATGCGCTGGAGGGCCGGACCCATCTTGTCGAGGTCGGTCTTCGTCTGCGGCTCGATCGCCACGAGGAGAGTCGGGTCGGGGAACTCGATCGGCGGCAGGGTGAACGGCCGCTCGCGGGTCGACAGGGCATCGCCGGTGCTGGTGTGGGCGAGCTTGGCGACCGCGCCGATCTCGCCGGACTTCAGCTCGCCGGTCGGCTCCTGCTCCTTGCCGTGAAGCCGCAGGAGCTGGCCGATACGCTCGTCGTCGCCGGCGCGCGCGTTCCAGCAGGGGCTCTGGCTGTGGAGGGTGCCCGAGAGGACACGGAGGTAGGTCAGGCGGCCGACGAAGGGATCGGCGGTCGTCTTGAACACCCGCACCAGCAGGGGCCCGGTCGCGTCCGTCGCCACCTCGATCGTGGCGCCGCTCTTGGGGTCGGTGGCCACGACGGGCGGCTCCTCCGACGGCGCGGGCAGGTAGCGGACGATCGCGTCAAGCACGCCGTCGAGGCCGACGCCACGGTTGGCAGAGACGACGAGGACGGGCGCCAGGATCGCCTCGCGCACGCCCTTGTGGAGGCAGGCGTCGAGCTCCTCGTCGGAGACCTCCTCGCCCTCGAGGTACTTCGTCAGCACGTCGTCGTCCGCCTCGGAGGCCGCCTCGAGCAGCTGGTCGCGGCGCCGGTCGACCTCGCCCGAGAGCTCGGCCGGGACCGGGATCTCCACGTCGCGCTTGCCGTCCCAGCGGTAGGCCTTGCGGTGCACCAGGTCGACGTAGCCGGCGAAGGCCTCCCCGGCGCCGATGGCGATCTGGAGCGGCGCCACCTTCGTCCCGAACGCCGCCCGCAGCTCGTCGAGCGTCCGCCCGGGATCCGCGTTCTCACGCTCGGGCTTGGTCACCACGAAGAGGGTGGCGATGCCCCGCGCCCGGGCAAGCGCGACCGCCTTCTCCGTGCCGGCCTCGACCCCGCCGCTGGCGTCGACCGCGATGAGCGCCGTGTCGGCGGCATGGAAGCCGGCCACGACGTCGGCCACGAAGTCCGCGTAGCCCGGCGTGTCAACGACGGTAACCAGGTGGCCGGCCGTCTGCAGCGAGGCGACCGCCAGGCTCAGCGACATGTGCCGCTTCTGCGACTCGGGCTCGGTGTCGAGGGTCGAGCTGCCGTCGTCCACCCGGCCGAGCCGGTTGGTGGCGCCGGCGTGGTGGAGCAGCGCCTCGGCCAGCGTCGTCTTGCCGGCGCCCGCGTGGCCGGCCAGGACGACGCTCCGGAGGTGGGGGAGGTCAATGCTCTTCGTGGTCATGTCTTCGTGGCTCTCCAGAGGGGACAGGGCGGGGCACGGAGCGCCGCAGCCGAGGTCGCGGACAGGTGCCGACGCGGCCCGCTCGCGGGCTTGGCGCCATGATAGTCGGCTATACTCCCGGGCGATGTCCGGACACTCCAAGTGGGCCCAGATCAAGCGCCAGAAGGGCGCCAACGACGCCAAGCGGGGCGCCGTCTTCACCAAGATGGGACGCGAGATCGCAGTCGCGGCGCGCGCCGGCGGACCCGATCCCGACGGCAACTTCCGCCTCCGTCTTGCGGTCGAGCGGGCCCGCGCCGTCAACATGCCCGCCGACAACATCAAGCGGGCGATCGAGCGGGCGATCAAGGGCGGCGAGGGCGAGCAGTTCGAGGAGATTCACTACGAGGGCTACGGGCCGGGCGGGGTGGCCATCCTGGTGGAGGCCGCGACCGACAACCGCAACCGGACCGCCGCCGACGTCCGCTCCATCTTCTCGAAGGGCGGTGGCCAGCTGGCCGGCGCCGGCGCCGTCGCCTGGCAGTTCGAGGCGCGCGGCGTGATCTCGATCGACCGGACCGGCGTCGACCCCGACGAGGTCGCCCTGGCGGCCATCGACGCCGGGGCGACGGACGTCGAGCCCGAGGCGGACCCGATCGAGGTGTACACCGAGCCCCACGACCTGGAGGCGGTGCGGAGCGCGCTCGAGAAGGCCGGCGTCAGGATCGAGTCGGCCGACACGTCAATGGTCGCCAAGCAGACGGTGCACCTCGAGCCGGCCAAGGCCCGCCAGGTGCTCCGCCTGGTGGAGCAGCTCGACGACCTCGAGGACGTGCAGCGGGTGTCGGTGAACCTCGAGCTGTCGGACGAGCTGCTGGCCGAGGTCGCCGGGTGATCGTCCTGGGGATCGACCCCGGGACCGCATCGGTCGGCTACGGGCTCATCGAACGGACCGGCCAGGGGCTGCGCGCGATCGACTACGGGGCCCTGACGACCAGCCCGGACCTGCCCCTGCCGCAGCGGCTTGTCGCCATCCACGCCCTCGTCGTCGACCTGATCGAGCTGCACAAGCCGGCCCTGCTGGGCGTCGAGCGCGTCTTCCACAGCCGCAACGCGCAGACGGCGCTGGCCGTTGGCCACGGGCGGGGCGTCATCCTGCTGGCCGCGGCCCAGAGCGGCGTGCCGGTCCGCGAGGCTACCCCGAGCGAGGTGAAGATCGCGGTCTCGGGCTACGGGTCGGCGGACAAGGCCCAGGTCCAGCGAATGGTCCAGGTCGTGCTCGGACTGCCCGAGCTGCCGGTACCGGACGACGCGGCCGACGCCCTGGCTGTCGCCATCTGGACCGCCCACCGCGAACGCCCTGGGGAGCGCCTGAACGCCGGCGTGCTCGACCGCGCGGCCGTCGCCCCGCTGGCCGGCGGTGAGACGCCCTACGACCGCGCCGTGCGCGAGGGGCTCGAACGCGAGCGGCGCATGCTGGCCGAGTGGGACGGGACAGCCCCGACGCACCACGGCCCACGGCCGCCAGGCGAGCGCCCTGGTGGTCGCGGTTCGCCGGCCGGGGCGGGCACATCCCGACGATGATCGCCTCTCTCGACGGGATCGTCGCCGCCGTCTACCCCGACTCGCTCGTGCTCGAGGTCGGCGGTATCGGCTACCGAGTCTTCGCTGCGCCGGCCGTCCTGGCCGGCTGCGAGCCGGGCGGGCGGCTCAAGCTCCACACCCATCACCTGGTGCGCGAGGACGTCCAGGCGCTGTACGGCTTCCGGAGCGTCGACGAGCTCGGCTTCTTCAGCCTCCTGCTGACCGTCACCGGCGTCGGCCCGAAGGTCGCCCTCGCCATCGTCGGCAGCAGGCCTGTCGTCGAGCTGCAGCTCGCGATCCTGGCGGAGGATCTCGCGCTGCTGACGGCCGTGCCCGGGGTGGGCAAGCGCCTCGCCGGACGGATCGTGCTCGAGCTGCGCGAGAAGGTGGCCGCGGCAGGCTCCGCGGCGGGCGGGGTTGCAGGGCCGACCGGTGCCGCCGGCCAGGCCTCCCAGGGCGACGTGGTGGCCGCGCTCCAGGCCCTCGGTTACACGCTGGCCGAGGCGCGCGACGCGGCCCGGGCCGCCGTCGCCGCGGGGCCCGTGGACGGCTCGCTCGAGGAGCGGGTCAAGGCCGCCCTGCGCGAGCTGTCGGGCGCCTGAGGCAGCCGGCGATCGCCTGCGGGCGTCCTAGAACATCTGTACGAAACCGACCGTGACCTGCTAGACTGCCGACGATGAGCGAGCCGCCCTTCTCCCTGCTCGCGGCCGGGCTCCAGGACGAGACCGAGGCGACGGTCGAGCATTCGCTCCGTCCAAGGACCCTCGACGAGTACCTCGGCCAGCGCGAGGTGAAGGCCAGCCTGTCGGTGCTGCTGGAGGCCGCCCGCCGACGCGCCGAGGCAGCCGACCACGTCCTCCTCCACGGTCCGCCCGGCCTGGGCAAGACGACCCTTGCCACGATCATCGCCCGCGAGCTGGGTGTGAACATCCGCTACACCTCCGGGCCCGCCGTCGAGCGGGCAGGGGACCTGGCGGCCATCCTGACCGCCCTCGACGAGCGCGACGTGCTGTTCATCGACGAGGTCCATCGCCTCAACCGGGCGGTGGAGGAGATCCTCTACCCGGCGATGGAGGACTACGCCCTCGACGTGATGATCGGCAAGGGCCCGTCGGCGCGCTCGCTGCGGCTCAACCTGCGGCCCTTCACCATCGTCGGCGCGACGACGCGGGCGGGCCGGATCAGCGGGCCGCTGCGCGACCGTTTCGGGGCCACCTACCGCCTCGACTTCTACGGCGACGACGACCTCACCGCCATCGTCCAGCGCTCGGCCCGAATCCTCGGCGTCGCCGTCACCGATGAGGCAGCAAAGGCGATCGCCTCCCGCGGCAGGGCCACGCCTCGGGTGGTCAACCGGCTCCTCCGCCGGGTGCGCGACCATGCCGAGGTCCACGGCGACGGCCGGGTCGACCTGGCCGCGGTCGAGGAGGCGATGGCCGTCCTCGAGATCGACGCGGCCGGCCTCGATGCGACCGACCGGCGGCTCCTGCTGTCGATCTTCCAGAAGTTCGGCGGCGGGCCGGTGGGCATCGCCGCCCTGTCGGCCATCCTGGCCGAGGAGGCGGAGACCGTCGAAGACGTCTACGAGCCGTACCTGCTGCGGATCGGCTTCCTCGACCGGACGCCGCAGGGCAGGGTCGCCACCGAGCGAGCACGGGCGCACCTCGTCGCGCTCGGCCACGACCTGCCGCCGGCGCGCCGCGAGCCGGGCCTCTGGGACGCAGCGGCGGCGAGCGACTCTCCGGCAGGCGATGCCTGACCGGCCCGCGTGAGCGGCCCAGCCCGCTTCCGGGTCATCGCCGCGTCGTCCCCCGGAGGCCGCACCAGGGCGCGCGCCGGGTTGCTCGAGCTCGGTCACGGAACGGTCGCGACGCCGACGTTCATGCCGGTCGGGACGAACGCGACGGTAAAGGCGCTCCACCCCGACGACCTGCTCGAAGTCGGGGCCGCGATCGTCCTGGCCAACACCTACCACCTCTATCTGCGGCCGGGTCAGGAGCGCATCGCCCAGCTCGGCGGGCTGCACCGCTTCATGAGCTGGGATCGGCCGATCCTCACCGACTCGGGCGGGTTCCAGGTCGTGTCGCTGGGCGATCTGCGCTCAGTCGACGACGATGGCGTGACGTTCCGCAGCCACCACGACGGCTCGCTTCACCGCTTCACCCCGGAGCGCGCGATCGAGGTCCAGGAGGCGCTCGGGTCCGATGTCGCGGTCACCCTGGACCAGCCCGTCCCACCGCACGCCTCCGACAGGGCGACCGTGGCCGAGGCAGCGGAGCGGACGAACCGCTGGGCCGTCCGCTCGCTGGCGGCGCGGCGGCGCGACGACCAGGCGTTGTTCGGCATCGTCCAGGGCGGGCTGGAGCCGGACCTCCGCGCCGCCTGCACGGCGGCGATCGCCGACCTGCCCTTCGACGGCCTGTGCATCGGGGGCCTGGCGGGTGACGAGACGGCGGCCGAGCGGGGCGCAGCCATCGACGTGGCCGTCGGGCTGCTCGAGGCGCGCGGCGACGGCCGCGTGCGCTACCTGATGGGCCTCGGCTCGCCGCTCGACCTGCTCGACGCGGTGGCGCGGGGGGTCGACCTGTTCGACTCGGTCCTCCCGGCCCGGGTCGCCCGGAACGGCCAGCTCTGGATCCCGGGCGGGCGCCTCAACCTGCGCAACGAGCGCTTCCGTGACGATCCCGGGCCAGTCCAGGAGGGCTGCCCCTGCCTGCTCTGCCGGCGCTTCTCGCGGGCATACCTGGCCCACCTGTTCCGCGCCGGGGAGCTGCTGGCCTATCGCCTGGCGACTTGTCACAACCTGACCTTCACCCTAGACTTCATGGCCAGGATCCGGTCCGCGCTGCGGGCCGGGACCTTCCCTGACGACCTTCCCGCGCTGCGCGCGCATGCCGCCCGGTCAAGCCCGGGTGCAGGGTCGGTGCAGCCGGCGTGAAGGCGATGTCGGTACCGTGAGCAGCCGCGGAGGCGATCGACGATGGGATCCCGAGACCGTCCCCACCGCGAGGCGAAGAAGAAGCCAAAGTCGGCCGAGCCGAAGCCCACCCTCCAGCCGTTCCTCGAGCCGCCCCAGACCGTCGAGGTGATCAAGCCGAAGCGGAAGCCGCGGGTCGAGGGGGAGGAGCAGGGCTGAGGCCGGGGGCGGGCGCCGGGACGTCCGCTCGGGCCGGCTCGAGCGTGCAGCCGGGAGCGTGACGATGGCGATCAGCGGAGAGCGGCGGACGGACGACCGGGCCGGAGCGTCCGGCGACGAGCGGTCCAGGGCGGTCGAGGCCGCCATCCTGTCCATCGAGAAGCAGTTCGGCCGGGGGGCCATCATGCGCCTCGGCTCGGCCGAGAAGCTCCAGGTGGACGTCATCCCCACCGGCTCGATCGCGCTCGACCTCGCCCTGGGCGTTGGCGGCGTCCCCCGGGGCCGGATGACCGAGGTCTTCGGGCCGGAGGCGTCGGGCAAGACGACGCTTTGCCAGCACATCCTGGCCGAGGCCCAGCGCCGGGGCGGCGTCGCGGCCTTCATCGACGTCGAGCATGCCCTCGACCCGGGCTACGCCCGCTCCTGCGGGGTGAACGTCGACGAGCTGCTGGTGAGCCAGCCGGACACCGGCGAGCAGGCGCTCGAGATCACCGAGACGCTCATCCGCTCGGGCGGGGTCGACTGCGTCGTGCTCGACTCGGTGGCCGCGCTCGTGCCCCGGGCCGAGATCGAGGGCGAGATGGGTGACTCGTTCGTCGGCGTGCAGGCCCGCCTCATGAGCCAGGCGCTGCGCAAGCTGACCGGCGCCGTCAGTCGCTCGAACACTGCCCTCGTCTTCACCAACCAGCCGCGAGAAGATCGGGGTGATGTTCGGCAACCCGGAGACGACCCCGGGCGGTCGCGCCCTGAAGTTCTACGCCACGGTGCGTCTCGACATCCGCCGCATCGAGACGATCAAGTCTGGCACCGAGTCGATCGGCAGCCGGGTGCGGGTCAAAGTCGTCAAGAACAAGGTCGCGCCCCCGTTCCGGGTCGCGGAGTTCGACATCATGTACGGCGAGGGGATCAGCCGCGAGGGCGGCCTCCTCGACGTCGGCGTGGCGATGGACGTGGTCAGCAAGACGGGCGCCTGGTTCACCTTCGGCGACACCCGCCTCGGCCAGGGCCGCGAGGCGGCCAAGGAGTTCCTCCGCTCGAACCCGGCCATCGGGACCGACATCGAGGGCCGGATCAGGGCCGGCATGTCGAACGCGGCCATCCCGGTCGAGGGCATCGAGGAAGCCGAGTAGGGCTCGATGGACGGCCCGCCGCGGTCGCCGGGAGATCCCCGGCCGGAGCCGGGCGAGCATGCGCACCGGCGACCATCGCCCGCCGAGCGACGGGCCCGGCGCGCAGCGATCGACGACCCCGAGGAGGTGCTCACGGCGGCCCTGCGCCGGCTCGAGGTGCGCGCGTTCTCGGTGGCCGGCCTGCGTCGCCGCCTCCTCGACGCGGGCTATCGCGCGGACCTCGTCGACGGCGCTGTCCAGCGTCTCGTCGCGGTCGGCGTGCTGGACGACGCGGCCTACGCCCGCGACTGGCTCGAGGCGCGCGACCGGGCGCGGCCGCGGGGCGCGGCGGCCCTCCGCCGCGAGCTCGCCCAGCGCGGGGTGGAGGCCGACGTGATCGCTTCCGCCCTGGCAGCCCGGGAGGAGGCTGCCGTGCGCCGGGCGGCTGACCAGGAGGAGGACCCCCGCAACGTGGGCGGCGGAGGTCCGGCCTCCTCGCTGATCTCCGACGAGGATGCGGCGTCTCGCCTGCTGGCCCGTCGGGGGAGAAGCGTGCTGCGCGAGCCGGATCCGCGGAAGCGCAGGGCGAAGGCGTATGCCCTCCTCGCCCGGAACGGCTTCGACCCCGACGTCTGTGCGTCGGCTGCGGCAGCCTGGCTGGCCGCCCACGAGGATGCCCTCGGCGGGTAGCCACGGTCCTCGGGCCACGCCGCGCGGGTCGCGGTGAGCCGGCCACCGGGCGCCGATCGGCCCGTCGCCGCGGTGACCAGCGGCGAGCCGCCCCGTCGACCCCTGGAGCAGGTCCGTAGTAGGCTACGCCCACGCCGGGGCGCTGCCCGCGCGCCGGCCCGTGATCGAATCAACCCCGGCGAGCCCTCGCCCCGACCGAGTTGCGACTCGCGAATGGTCGCAGCCCGCCGGGGCGTCGCCGAACCCGACATGCACCTCCGGCCGCGCCCGGCCGGATGGGAGGCGAGACGCACCATGGACAACCCTGTCGTCGTGGCGGTCGCCCTCGCGGCGGTCGCTCTGATCGGCCTGCTCGTCGGCTTCCTGGCGCGCGGCCTGTGGGCCTCCCAGGCGGTGAAGGCCGCCCAGGAGAAGGCAGCCCGGATTGTCGCCGAGGCCCGGGCCCAGCAGAAGGAGCTGATCCTCGAGGCCAAGGACGAGAAGCTCCGCCTGCAGCGCGAAGTCGAGGTCGAGGCCCGGGCCAGGCGGACGGAGCTGACGGAGCTCGAACGGCGCCTGCTCGCCCGCGACGAGCAGCTCGACCAGCGCAGCGACATGCTCGAGCAGCGGGACCGCAAGCTGCTCGACAAGGAGCGCGAGCTCGAGCGGTCACGCGAGGAGGTGGCCAGGGCACGCGACCAGCAGGTGGCCGCCCTCGAGCGCGTCGCGGGCATGTCCGAGGCCGACGCCCGGGCGGCGCTGACCGAGGCCATCCGCGAGGATGCCGAGCTCGACGGCCTGCGCCTGGCACGGCAGATCGAGCGCCGGGCCCGCGAGGAGGCCGACGACAGGGCGCGCGAGATCGTCACTGTCGCCCTGCAGCGCGTCTCCGCCGATCACACGGCCGAGCACACAGTCTCGGCGGTCCACCTGCCCAACGAGGAGATGAAGGGCCGCATCATCGGCCGCGAGGGCCGCAACATCCGGGCCCTCGAGCAGGCCACCGGGGTGGACCTGATCATCGACGACACGCCCGAGACCGTGATCCTCTCGGCCTTCGATCCCGTCCGCCGCGAGGTTGCCAGGATCGCCCTGACCAAGCTCATGGCCGACGGGCGAATCCATCCCGGCCGCATCGAGGAGGTCGTGGCCAAGGCCCGCAGCGAGGTCGACGTGGCCATCCGCCAGGCCGGCGAGCAGGCCGCCTACGACGCCGGCATCCCCGGCCTCCCGCCGGAGGTCGTCAAGCTCCTCGGCCGCCTGCGCTACCGCACCAGCTTCGGCCAGAACGTGCTGGTGCACGCGGTCGAGACCAGTCGGCTGGCGGCCGTGATCGCCGCCGAGCTGGGGGCAGACGTCCTGGCCGCCAAGACCGGGGGCCTCCTGCACGACATCGGCAAGGCGATCGACCACGAGCAGGAGGGGCCCCACGCCGCGCTCGGCGCCCAGTTCGTCCAGCGCCACGGGCTCTCACCCAAGGTGGTGAACGCCGTCGCCGCCCACCACCAGGAGGTCGAGTACACCTGCCCGGAGGCGCCCATCGTCCTCGTCGCGGACGCCATCAGCGCCTCGCGACCGGGGGCGCGCGGCGAGTCGGCCGAGATGTATCTCAAGCGCCTCGAGGACCTGCAGGCGATCGCCGGCGGCTTCGCCGGGGTGGAGCGGAGCTTCGCCGTCCAGGCCGGGCGGGAGGTGCGCATCCTGGTCCGGCCGGAGGAGATCGACGACGTGGCCGCGACCCGCCTCGCCCGCGACATCGTCCGCAAGATCGAGGAGTCGCTGACCTACCCGGGCCAGATCAAGGTGACGGTGATCCGCGAGACGCGGGCCGTCGAGTACGCCAAGTAGCAATGGCCGGCGACCCGGCCCGACGCCCGTGCCGCGTGCTCATGATCGGAGACGTCATCGGGCGCCCCGGCCGGGAGGCGGTCGAGCGGCTCCTGCCCGAGCTCCGTGCCGATGGTGTCGATCTCGTCACCGCCAACGGCGAGAACCTGGCCGGGGGCATGGGCCTGACGAGCGCGACCGCGGCGGCCCTGTTCCGGGCCGGGGTGGACGTCATCACCAGCGGCAACCACGTCTGGGACAAGCGCGAGGTCTACCCCACGCTCGAGGCCGACGAGCGGATCCTGCGCCCCCACAACTACGGCGGTGAGGGGATCCCCGGCCGCGGCTGGGGCGTCTTCGAGGCGGCCGACGGCACCCACGTCGCCGTCCTCAACTTCCAGGGCCGGACGTACATGCAGCCGATCGAGAACCCGTTCAGCGAGGCCGACCGGCTGCTCGACGCCCACGCCGACGAGCTGCCGCCGGTCCGGCTGGTCGACTTCCACTGCGAGGTGACCAGCGAGAAGGCGGCCTTCGGCATCCACCTCGACGGGCGCGTGTCGGTGGTCGCCGGCACGCACACCCACGTGCCGACGGCCGACGAGCGGATCCTCCCCGGGGGGACCGCCTACCTCAGCGACCTGGGCATGACCGGCCCGCTCCACTCGGTGATCGGCTTCGACCCGGCCACGGTCCTGCCGCGCTTCCTCACCGGCCTGCCGACGCGCTTCGAGGTTGCCGGCGGCCCGGTGGTGATGAACGCGCTGCGGGTGGACGTCGACCCGGCGACCGGCCGGGCCCTCGCCCTGGAGCGGATCCA
>JAGDMV010000024.1 GCA_017860675.1 Chloroflexota bacterium | reverse complement strand
GGAGCGCACCATCGGCACGGGTCGAGCGCCGGCGGCTGTTGCCGCTCCAGGTCCCGGGAGCGATCGCCGGCGAGCCCGGACCGCCCGGGCGGCCGCGTCCGGCGGTCCCGTGGGAGTGGGCGTGATGGCGGGCGGCAAGGTATCCGGGCCGGCGCTGCTGTCCGGGCTGCTCCTGGCCGCGACATGCCTGGTCGTCGGCGGCGACCGCACCGGCCGCAGCTCGCTCGACGACGCCCGGCGAGCCGTCGCCCGGGGCGACTGGGCTGCAGGCTTCGCCGGGTACCTGGCGCTCGACCGCGCGGGGGCCGGGGGAGCCGAGGTCGCCAACGGGCTCGCCCTCGCGGCCGGGCGATTGGTGGCGTCGCTCCCGACCGAGCCTGCGGCCCTCCAGCGCGACGTGGTCGGCTGGCTCGCCGGGGCTGGGGGCGAGGCCCTGCTGGCGACGGCTCTCGATCGCTGCACTGCGCCGATCCCAGCCGGCTCGTTCGTGATGGGCGACGACAGCGGCCGACCCGACGAGCGACCCGCGCGGATGGTCTCCCTCGACGCGTACAGGATCGACCGCTACGAGGTCACCAACGTCCAGTACGCCCGGTTCGTGGTGGCCACCGGACAGGCGGCACCGGAGTACTGGGTCGATGGCGAGTACCCACCGGGCGAGGCCGCCTTCCCGGTCCTCGCCGTGAGCTGGGCGGACGCTGCAGCCTACTGCTCGTGGGCAGGCCGCCGGCTCCCCACGGAGGCGGAGTGGGAGCGCGCCTGCCGTGGCCCCGACGGGAGCGTCTACCCGTGGGGCGACACCTGGGACCCGCTCCACGCCAATGTCGCCTCCGGGCTCCCGCCCCTCGGGGCCGACCCCGGCTCGGCCGACCCCGCCTGGGAGGTGCTCGCCGAGGCGGGTTCCGCTTCGGGTTCCGAGGCGGGACCGGCGCCGAGAACCGTGGGCTCCCAGCCCGCTGGGGCGAGCTCCGAGGCAGTCCTGGACCTGGTGGGCAACGCGGCCGAGTGGGTGGCCGACTGGTACAACTGGGACGGCTACGCTGACCTGCCCGACCACAACCCGATCGGGACGGGGCCGCCGGTGAACCACGTGGTCCGTGGGATCGGCTGGCTCGACCGCTACGGTCGGCCCGACCTGGTCGCCACCGAGGCGCGCTGCTCGGCCCGCAACTCGTCGCACGCGCTGGTCGACGTTCGCCAGGGGTTCCGTTGCGCCGTCAGCGGGCTCGACGTGCCGGCGGACCCGCCTTCGCTGTCCCGACGGTCCGGCGTGCCATGAGGACGGTGCCGCGCTGCCCGCTGGCCTGCAGAATGCGCATGCAGCTCGAGCCGCACCCAGCCACCCCCGAGGGAGGCCAACGATGTCGTCGAGTCCCGTCGGTCCTGCCGGCACCAGCGCTGCCGCGCCCACGGCGCCCGATCCCCGGCTGATGTCCGAGACGCGTGCGCCCCGCTCGGCGGGCGTCGCAGGGATCCTCTTCTCGGTGCTGTTCGCCGGGTCCCTGCTGATGGCCTCGAACCGTCCGCCGGACGGCCTGAGCGAAGCCGAGTTCGTGGCCTGGTACGAGACGAACGGGCTGTTCTCCATCACGATCGCGGCGCTCTACCTGGCCCCGTTCGCCGGGATCGCCTTCCTCTGGTTCATCGGCGTGATCCGGGACCGGATCGGGGCCCGCGAGGACCGCTTCCTGTCCACCGTGTTCCTGGGAAGCGGCCTGCTGTTCGTGGCGATGTACTGGGGTGCCGGGGCCGTGCTGGCCAGCCTGGTGGCCGGCAACCGCTTCGACGCCGCGCCCGAGCTGAACACCCGGACGCTGGAGGTCGTGCGCTCGCTGGCCTTCTCGTTCCTGTTCGTGCTGGCGGCGCGGGCCGCGGCCGTTTTCATGATCGTGACCTCCACGATCGCCCGGCGCACGGCCGTCTTCCCGCGCCTGCTCATCCTGGCCGGCTACGCCATCGCCGTGGTGATGCTGTTCAGCCTGTCGTTCCTGCAGTGGATCGTGCTGCTCTTCCCGGCCTGGGTCCTGGTGGCGAGCGTCTACATCCTCGCCGCCGAGCTGCGGGTGCGGCGCGCGTCCCCGGCAGTCTGAGCCGACGTCGGCGAAGATCGGACCCGGACGCCTGACACTGGCGCACATTGCAGCCGGCGCCACCGGCGAGGCGACGGCAGCGTGCGACCCTCGCAGCCGGATGCCTGGTCGGCCGATCTGGCCACGGGGCGAGCCGGGAGCCCGACGACCTCAGCGGATGGCGGCCGAGACGCGGGCGTGCTGGGCCAGGAGATCGACGAGGGTGACGGCCTCGCCCCGCTCGCCCAGCCGTGACATGCCGCACTCTGTCGCCACCGCGTACGTCCGTCCCGTGGCGTCGGCCGCGGCCACCAGGCGGTCGATCCGGTCCGCGTCGTTCTCGTAATCGATCACCCCGAGAGCCAGGCTCGGGCCCGACGGGAGACCGGCCAGCGGCGCGAAGTAGCCAGCCTCGAGGCCGCTCTCGCGGTCGACCGGCATGTGCACGAAGTCAAGGACAGTCTCCGCCAGCACGGCGTTCGCCAGCCGGACCGGGATCGACAGGTCGCGGGGCACCGTGAAGTGGCGGTGGCGGTAGTCGCCGTAACAGAAGTGGATGCCGACCGCGGCCGGGGGCCGCACGGCCCGGACGGCTCGCCGCAGCGCCTCGACGATGAAGGCCTCGCCGGCGAGGTCGGCTGACGGGGCGAAGACGCCCTCGATGGCGCCGATCTCGACGGCCACGTCCCACTGGATGGCGAGGTCCTGGGCCGGGACCGCCGCCACGATGGCCTCGACCTCGGCCAGCATCGCCCGCTCGAACTCGTCGAAGAAGGCCCGCGTTGGCGCGTTCACCCAGGCCACGATGACCGCGTAGGCCGTCGGCAGGCTGACCTGGAAGCGGACACCGGGCGCCACGAGGCCCTCCTCGCGGAGGCAGCGGAACACCGCGTACGACTCGATGGCGGCGTCGGCGTAACCGAGGTGTCGCGGCGGGATGGTCGTCCCGGGATCGACGTCGAGGCCGGGGAACTGCTCGTAATCGGGGTTGCCGGACTCCGGGTTGATCTTCGGCGGTCCCATGCGCACGCCGGGCAGAGCCAGCAGCTTGTCGATCTGCCACCAGATCCACTGGGCCCGCGGCCCGGTCTCGCCGTCGGTCAGGCGATACAGGCGCGTACCGAGCGCGCCGGCCGCCCGCCGCATGGCCTCCTCGGCCGTGTCCGCCTTCAAGCCCCCGACCAGGTGCGCACCGACTGCGGTCATGTCCCCCTCCAGCTCTTCCGGGCTACTCGCCGGGCGCACATGATGACGCGACCAGCCGGATCACGCCGACGACGGGCGGCCAGTGTGGTAGACCCCTGGGGAACATGGTGAGCGGCGAAGCGGGAGACAGGAGATGACCCTGAGCGTCAGCGAGATCGTCATCGACTGCGCCGACCACGGGGCCGTCGTGGCCTTCTGGCTGGCGGCGATGGGAGGCTACCGGCGACAGCGGGTCAACGCGCAGTACGTGGCGATCGCCCCGGTCGAGGCGGCGGCCGGCCGGCCGGCGATCCTGTTCCAGAAGGTGCCGGAGCCGAAGGTGGTCAAGAACCGGGTCCACCTGGACCTGCACGGAGAGTCGATGGCCGCCGAGGTGGACCGGCTCCGCGCCCTGGGCGCCACGTTCATCGCCGAGCGAAGCCTGGGCCGCCTGCGCTGGACGGTCATGGCCGACCCGGAGGGCAACGAGTTCTGCGTCTCGGGCGGCTAGCCGACCGGCGGCACGACGCTGCGGCCGCTCCGCGCTGGGGCCCGCCCCGGGTACGAGACGAGGCCCCCGGCACTGCCCGATGCCAGGGGCCTCGTGTTACCTGCCGCCTCGACCGGGTCGGATCGAGGAGCAGGGCGGGGAATGCGGTGCTACAGGTTGGCCGGGCGCGTCCCGAGCGTCACCTGGATGGTCAGCGTCTGGCCGTTGCGGAGGACGCTGAGCGTCGCCGCCTGGCCGGGGCTGAGCTGGCTCATGACGAGGTCGAGCGGGTGCGCCGCATCGAGGCTCGTCCCGTTGACGGCGGTGATGATGTCGCCCGCGGCGAGGCCGGCCGCCTCGGCGGGGCTGCCCGCCACGATCGGCGGCTCCTGCTGCATCGGGACCGTCTGGCCACCCTGGCCCTGATCGAAGGGGTTGCCGAACGGGTTCTGCCCGTTGAAGGGGTCCTGGTTCGGGGCCGGGCTGGCGGTCCCGCCGGACGGGACCAGGGCGTCAGTGGATGGGATCCAGGCACCGTCCGCGACCGGCAGGTTCGCTTCCTGCTTCACGGTCGCGTCGATGGTCAGGTAGCGGATCCCCAGCCAGGGGCGGGCCAGCTGCAGGCCGGCCGAGGCCTGGGTGAGCAGTGGTCGGGCGATGTTGATGGGGATCGCAAAGCCGATGCCCTGGGCGTCGCCGGCGACGGCCGTGTTGATGCCGACGACCTGGCCGCTCGGGTCGAGCAGCGGGCCGCCGCTGTTTCCCGGGTTGATCGCCGTGTCGGTCTGGATGAGGTTGGTGAGGCTGCTGCCGTCCTCGACCTGGATGCTCCGGCCGAGGGCCGAGATGATCCCGCTCGTCACCGAATCGGTGAACTCTCCGAGCGGGCTGCCGATGGCGATCGCCTGCTGGCCGACCTGGATCGTCGAAGAGTCGCCGATCGGGGCCGTCGGCAGGCCGGTGGCGTTCACCTTCACGATCGCAAGGTCGGTGAGGGTGTCGATGCCGTAGATGCTGGCGTCGAGCGTGCGGCCGTCCTTCAGGGTGACGGTCAGCTTCGACGGGTTGCCGGACACGACGTGGCGGTTGGTGAGGATCAGCCCGTTGGCGTCGAAGATGAAGCCCGAGCCGGTTGCGGTGCCGCTTCCCTGGCCGAAGAACGAGCTGTCAGCGGTGACACCCTCGGCGGTGATCGTCACGACCGCCGGGCTGACCGCCTTCACGATGTCGACAAGGGGAACCTGGCCGGCGGCGGGGGCGGATGTCGCGGGCGCCTGGGCCGGCGCCTGGGTCGCTGCCGGCGCGGGGGTCGCCTGTCCCGCGTTCGGGGCCGTCCCCTGGTTGGCCGGGGGTTGCCCGCCCGGCTGGACGGCCGGGACGAAGACGGGCGCCGTGGCTGTCTTGCCGCTGTTGGCGGCGGTAACCGCAAGGTACGTCCCGCCGGAAGTCAGCACCGCCGTTGCCAGGACCGCGGTCAGGACAAAGACTGGGCCGACCGTACGCGGGGTCTTCGGCTGCCGGGCGGCCGGCGCTGGGGCGACCGGCGGTGCGGGCGCCTCGGGCGTCTCGCTGAAGGCGGCCGCGGGCGGCCAGCTCACTGGCTGGGTAACGGAGGTCGCGGGATCGGGAACGGCCGCCGGCGCCACTGCGGCAGGCGCTCCACCGGCCGGTGCTGGCATCGCAGCAGGTGCTGCGCCGGCTGCGGGCGCTGCATCAGCGGCGGGCATGCCAGCCGGGGCGCCGTACGGCTGCGCCGGCACGGGGCCGGGGGCGGCAGAGGGCTGGATCGGTTCGGTCATCGGTGTTCCTTCCGCCCGGGCGGTCTTCTCGACATGGGTGGGCTCCGGGCCCGGGCTTCTCGAGGCGCAGGCTGCCGCCCCAAGGTGAACACGCACCGCCCGATGAGATGAAGGTTCCTTGACCTTGCGATTCCTTAGCCGGACGGCAACCGTGGCGATGCCGATCGGGGCTCACGCGCGGGCCGCGGCCGCCCGCAGTCCTGTACGGGGTCCGACCGGCGGGCGGCTCCAGGCTCAGTCAGGTTCGGACAGGTCAGCCCGGGGTCGAGTCCCCACGAACACGTCGCGGCCTGACGCTGACACGACCGTCGACGGCTCGAAGCCGGCCTCGCGCATGAGGCCGAGCCATGTCGCCCGGGGGAAGAGCCCCATCACGTGCCGGTCGTACCGAACCCGGACGTCGGCGTCGCCCTCCCGGAGGAGGATGGCGAACTCGATGACGTAGGACGTGTCGGCCGGGTCGGGATCGTAGCTCCAGTCGAGATAGCGAAGCGCGCGGCCGTCCCCATCGAGCCCTCCGTGGTCGGTCGCTGGCCGGAAGGTCTCGCGCACGCAGTCGGGCGCGAAGACTGCCGCTCCGCCCGGCCGGAGATGGGTGAAAGCGGTCGCGAACGTGGCGCGCAGATCGTCTTCGTCGGTCATGTACATGATCGCGTCGTGGACGAGGACCGCGTCGAAGGTCCGTCCGAGGCGCAGCGTGCGCATGTCCCCAAGGAGGTGCTCGCAGCCCGGGTTGAGGGAACGGCTCAGGTCGAGCATGGCCGGTGAGATGTCGGTCAGGGTCAGGCGCAGCCGGGCGCGCAGGTGCGAGGCGGTGTTGCCGCCGCCCGAGCCGAGCTCGAGAAGCGTCTCGAGCGGGCCGTCGACCCGCATCCGCAGCAGGCCGTAGATCTGGGCGGCCTCGCCCGCGTAGTCGGCCGGAGGCGTCAGGAGGTGGAACCAGTCGGCCAGCTCGTCGTACAGGCGCAGACCGCTGGCCTGGTCGTCGACCGATCCCACATCGCCCTCCTCGCTGGTCATTGGCCGGCGCCTGTCGCCGGTCGGGCCCGAGGCCGACCCGTCGGCAGGGCGGGTCAGGTCGACCCCCGGCCCCCCGCGATCGCCTCGGCGACGATCTTCGCGTCCTCGCCCATGCCCAGCAGGGTCGACGACCTGCGAACGCGCAGGAAGTGCACGCCGACGAAGTAGAGCCCCTCCACCACCGTGCTGGCACCGTCCTGCTGGATCGGGAAGCCCAGCTCGTCGAACGCGTCCGGCCACGGGAGCCACGAGCGGTAGTCGGGCCGGAAGCCGCCGCTGAAGATCACCGCGCCGAAGCCGGCCAGCGGGATCGACTCGGGCGCCGCGCCGTCGAACAGCTCCGGGTCGGGCATGTCGGGCACGGGGAGGCCTCGCGCGGCCGCCGTTCCGCGGAAGAGCTCGCGGAGCTCGCGGTAGCGGTCATCGCCCCAGGCCACGGTCGCGGCCAGGTCCGGGGCGAAGCGAGCCTCGCCTCCCTCGACCCCCAGGAAGTGACCGACGAGCGTGACGCCCATGGCACGCAACGTCCGCAGGTTGAGGTCGTGGCCGCCGCCGTGGCCGGTGGCGAGCGGGTTCGCCAGGAGCCGGGCTGCCGGCGCCGGCAGCGACGCCGCCGGCTGGTCCAGGAAGCCCGACTCGAGGAGCCACGCCACGACGTCGCGGCCGCCGATGCGGCGCGGGACCCAGGCAGCCCGCCCGCACGACAGCACGACCTCGCGCCCCGCCTCGACCAGCTCCTCCGCCAGCTGGCAGCCCGTCTGACCGCTGCCCACGATGAGGACGCGCCCGGGCGGCAGGATCGACGGGTTGCGATAGCTCTCGATGTCGAGCCAGAACAGGTCGGGCGGCAGCGAGGACGCGCCCGCCGGCCGGTGGGCCCGCTGGAAGGCGCCCGTGCAGACGACGACGCGATCGGCATGAACGTCGCCGGCCGAGGTGCGGGCGAGGAAGCCGCCCCCGGCTGCAGACTCGAGCGAGAGCACCGCGACGCCCTCGCGAACCGGTGCGCCGAAGCTGGCCGCGTAGCGCTCCAGGTGGGCGACGATCTCGTCCCGGGGCATGAAGCCGTCGGGGTCGGCCCCGTCGTACTCGCCGCCCGGCAGCCGGACGGACCAGTTCGGGGTCACCAGGCAGAAGCTGTCCCAGCGGTCGCGCCAGCCCTGGCCCACCCGGCCCCGCTCGAGCACAACGTGCTCAACGCCGGCTCGCGCCAGCTCGTGGCTGACCGCCAGGCCGGCCGGCCCACCCCCGACAACGAGCACCCCCACCTGCTCCATCTGGCGCGCAGTCTACAGCGGGTCGACGACAGCCCCGCAGCGGGTGGGAGCGGCCCGATGACCGACCGCGGTCCAGCACTGCGCTCCGGTGCCTCGCTCGGGCGCGAAGGCAAGCCGCCCGCGCCGGTGTCGCGATCGCGGGTTGGCCGCTACTCCTGCCCTGCGGTCACCGTCTCGACCAGCTTCTCCTGGTCCTCCGGCCCCCATTCACGGGGCCGATCGTCCACGCGGCGCAGGATCAGGAAGGCGATCACCACCCACAGCAGCAGGAACATGACCGCCGCCGGCTGGCCCCAGCCGAGCGCCCGGTCGTCGGCGATGACACCCCACATGAACGGACCGACGATCGCGGCGAACCGGCCGACCATCGCGTAGAGGCCGAAGAACTGGCCGTAGTAGCGGGGTGGCGCGATCCTCGCCATCAGCGGCCGGTCCGACGCCCACAGGCCCGCCAGGGCGACGCCGACGAAGACCGAGACGACGAAGATCAGCTCCGATGGCAACCCCAGGACGGGGATCGCCGCGGCCGCGGTGAAGACCGCCATCCACAGCAGCAGCACGATATCCAGCGTCCGCTTGGGACCGATCCGATCGACGACGACTCCCCAGGCCAGCCCCGCCGCGATCGCGGCGACGATGCTCGGGATCGCCACCGACCGCGCCTCCTCGTCTCCCATGCGCAGCGAGTCGGCGGCATAGAGGACGACCATGAAGATCAGCGTGTTGGCCGCGTCGGCGTAGAACATGCGGCCGACCAGGAACGATCCAAGGCCGCGGTAGCGGCGCGCTCGCCGGGCCGTCTGCGCCAGCTGGCCGAACGCCTCCGGCACGACCCGCCAGGAGAGTGGCGGAGCGACCCTCGGCCGCTCGCGCACGAAGAGGAAGGCGGGGAGGGCGAAGGCCAGGAACAGGACGGCGATCGCCCGGAAGACCGTGGAGTAGTCGTCGAGAGTCGCGTCGCTCTTTCCGGCCAGCAGCAACGAGCCGACGCCGAACGCGAGCAGCGACCCGGCATAGCCGACCCCGACACCGATACCGCCGACCCGGCCGCGGTTCTCGTCGGTGCTGACCTCTGGCAGGAGCGAGTCGTAGAAGACGAGCCCGGCCTGGAAGCAGATCGTGGCGATCACGAACAGGCCGAACAGCACCGGGGGCGACGACTGGCCGAGGAAGAATGTCGCGGCGACGCACAGGATCGTGCTCACGGCGAGGAACGGGAGCCGGCGGGAGGCCTGGTCGGATAGCGCCCCGAGCACGGGCGCGGCGACGAAGATCAGCGCCGCCGCCAGTGCGTCGAGTGTCCCCAGGGTGGCATCGCGCTCGCCGAGGACGTCCGTGAGGAGCTGCGGGTAGAAGACCGTGACGATGCCGAAGCTGAAACTGGTGTTGGCCAGGTCGTAGAGGATCCAGGAGCCGACGCTCAGCCGCCCGATGCGCCGGGCGGGCGCCGGGGTGCTCTCGGCGGGTGCCGTGACCACGGGCGATGGGGCGGCCATGCGATCGTCCTCCCGCCGGCCGGGCCGGGGTGACCGAGGAGCATCGGGCTCGGCCCGCTCCCGGCCTGCTGTCGCCCGGGCTCGTCGTGCGCAGGATCCGCGCAATCCCGGCCTCCCGGCAAGGGACATCTGTCACCTCCGCGCCGGTGCGGACTCGCCCGACGGGACGTCGCGACTGTGCCCACGGCGGCCGGGACCGGCGATCCGGACGACCGGTGTAGGCTGACCCGGTCGATCACGCTGGCGTGATCGCAGCGTGCAAAGGGGGGAACAGCCATGGCCGAAAGCACAGTCACCTGGGCTGGCAAGCCCGTCTGGATCGAGCTCTCGACCTCGGATCCGGAGGCCTCGCGGGCGTTCTACTCCCGGCTCTTCGGCTGGGAGGTCGAGGTGACGGCCGATCCGCAGTACGGCGGCTATGCCATCGCCCGGAGCGGCGCCAGGGATGTCGCCGGCATCGGGCCGAGCCAGGCACCCGGGGCGCCGACCGCGTGGATGGTCTATCTCGGCACGCCCCACGTGGACGACCTCGCCGCTCGCGCCCGGGCGGCGGGCGCGACGGTCGTCGCCGAACCGTTCGACGTCGGCGACATGGGCCGCATGGCCGCCTTCCAGGATCCCGCCGGGGCGTTCATCTCCGCCTGGCAGCCGAAGACGATGGCCGGGATGCGGGCCGAAGGGTCCGGCACCTTCGCCTGGGCAGAGCTCAGCGCTCGGGGGTTCGACCGGGCGGTCGAGTTCTACCGGGAGGTGTTCGGCTGGGAGGCCGAGGCACGCCCGATCGACGGCGGGCAGGTGTACACGCAGTTCAGCCTCGACGGCGAGCCGATCGCAGGCGGAATGGAGATGAACCCGGCGATCCCGGCGGGGGTGCCGAGCTACTGGATGGTCTACTTCTCGGTGGCCGACGCGGACGCCTCGTTCCGGCAGGCGCTGGAGGCAGGCGCCCGGGAGATGGTGGCCCCGCAGGAGTTCCCCGGCGGACGCTTCGCCATCGTCAGCGACCCACAGGGCGCGGTCTTCGGCCTCCACCAGCTCAGCCAGGGCTAGCGAGCAGCTCCCAGCACGAGGTTCCCGGCTGGCTCCGTGCCGCCGCGCACGGCCCCCATGCGAACATAGCCGGCATGAGCTGGAGCGTCGACGACGTCCCCGACCTGGCCGGTCGCGTCGCGGTCGTGACCGGGGCGAACGGTGGCCTCGGCTTCGAGACCGCCCGGGTCCTCGTCCGGAAGGGAGCCCGCGTCGTGATGGCCGTCCGCAGCCCGGAGAAGGGCGGGAGGGCCCGTGCGTCGATCCTTGGCGAGATGCCCGGGGCGGCACTCGAGGTCGTCACGTTGGACACGTCGTCGCTGGCCTCGGTGCACGACGCGGCCGCGACGATCACCGCCCTCCATGACCGGATCGACATCCTCGTCAACAACGCGGGCGTGATGGGCATCCCCCGCCGGGAATCGGCCGACGGGCACGAGCTGCAGCTCGCCATCAGCCACCTTGGGCACTTCGCCCTCACCGCGCTGCTGATGCCGGCGCTGCTGCGGAGCGACCGTGGCCGGGTCGTCTCGCTGACCAGCCTGGCGCGGCTCTTCGGCCGGCCGATCGACCCGGACGACGTGGCGATGCACCGGCGCTACGATCCCTGGCTCGCCTACGGGCGCGCCAAGCTGGCGGTCGTCCAGTTCACCGTCGCCCTCGATCGCCGGCTCGTGGCGAGCGGGGCATCCGTCCGCGCGCTCGCGGCCGACCCGGGCTTCTCCGGTACCGACCTGCAGGCGGCCAGCGCCCGCGAGGCCGGCGGGCGCAGCCAGCGCCTCGCCGCTCGAACCGTCCGCTGGTTCGGCTCGTCGCCGGCCACGGGGGCACTGCCGCAGATCCGTTGCGCCATCGATCCTGATGCTAGCGGTGGGTGCCTCTACGGCCTTCGCTTCGCGGTGAGAGGCGCGCCGGCCCGCCAGCCGTACCTGGTCCCGTGGCTGCGCTCCCAGGACCTGCGCGCGCTCTGGGCGGTCTCCGAGCGAGAGACAGGAGTTCGCTTCGACGTGGCGGCGCTGGTCCGGGCGGGCGGGCAGCCACCGGCCTGACCCGGTCGTGCATGCGCGGCCGGTTTGCGCCCGAGTCCGACGCCACGCCCGGGCCGTGACAGCGGCGCCACCGGCCGTGGAAGCGGCGCCCCGGCCCAGGCGCCGCGCCTCTGCCGGCCCGCTACTCCATCGGCTGGCCGGCGGCGAACCGGTTGATGAGCTCCGTGTAGCCCGGCAGCCCGCGCTCGTACCCGATCGCCCAGAAGCCGGCTCCCGCCAGGCCGCGATCGTTGGCCAGGGCCAGCTTCGGGCCGAGGGTTTCCGGCGAATCGACGTAGACGGCGCGCCAGGACCCGGGGCTGGCTGCTGCGGCGCCTCCGGAGCCGGCGGGCGTGTTCGACGGTGGCGGCAACGGCGTGGCCGAGGGCCCGGTCAGGGCTCCCGACTTCGCCCGCAGAAGCGCGTAGAGCTCGACGACCTCGATCTCGTCACGGACCGGCACGATCGCCGGGTCCTCCAGGATGTCCAGGTTCCTGCGGGGAACCCACACCACGCCGGGCCCGGTCGACGGCGCCCCCAGCTCGGGGCCGGTGACCGGCCACATGCGGCCGTAGAGAGGCAGCCCCAGCAGCGTCAGCTCAGCCGGGACGCCGAACGCCTGGTACAGGTCGAGCGACCATTGCAGGTCGCGCTCGTCGCCGTCGCGACGGTCGAGCGGCGAGGTGGCCCCGGGCTCGGACCCGGCCACGCGGTAGTCGTAGCCCATGAGGAAGATCCGGTCGACCCCGGCCGTCGCGGCCGCGGCTGCCATGCCGGCGCCCAGCACGTTGCCGGAGGTCGACACCGAGAGCTCGTCCGACTGGTCGGCGGCGACCAGCGCCTCCCGGAGCCTGCCGACGAATGCCCCGTAGGCTGGTACAAGGGCCGGGTCGAGCCCCTCCACGTCGACGTTGATCCCGTCCAGCCCCAGCTCTTCGACCAGGGCCACCAGCGAGGCGATCGTCGCGCCCTGAAGCGCCAGGTCGCCGAAGAAGCCGTCGTTCCGCGCCCGCCCGAAGCTGGTGAAGACGAGATCGACGCGGACGCCGCGTTCGCGTGCCTCGCGGATCACCTGCGCCCCGATCTCGCCCGTGATCCGGCGGTAGCCGTTCTGCTTGCTGTCGATCGCACCCTTCCGGTTGTTCGTCACGCTGAAGAGGGCGAGGGTGGTCAGATCGGTCGACCGGAGGTGGGCGGCGATGGTCTTGTCGACCTCCCAGTAGGGCAGGAACCCGTACACCTCGTGACCGGGCTCGGGGCGGGAGGTGGCCGAAGGCAAGGGCGTCGCCGCGGTGACGGCCGACGGGCTCGCCGCCTGCCCCGACGGCGAGCCACCGGCGGAGCCCTCAGGGGAGCCCTCTGGCCCCTGCCCGCATGCGGCAGCGCTTGCCAGGACGAGGGTGGCGAGGACGACGATGACCGTGCGGGCTCGGCGAGGCACCCGGGAAGCCTGACCGCAAGCGCCCAGACGGTCAAACGCTCGTGGCTGTCGGATTGCCACGTGCCCTCGAACCGGTCAGCAGGGCGCCAACTGCCCCAAGCTTGTCAGTTCCCCGCACTGCGCCGCCAGCCCTGATGGGCGAGGTCGACGCCGGGCCACCGCGCCGCGATCGTCAGGCCGTCGCGGCCGCGATCAAGGTCCTGGCCACCGAGTCCTAGCCCCCGGGCACGCAGGCCCCGGCTTCGGGCCCGAACAGCAGCCCGGGCGCACAATCGCGGACAGCCCGTCCTGCTGCTGCGAACCTGGCAGGTGCCTGCGTGTGGCCACGTCGCGTGGCATCGCGCAGCACCTCGCCCGGAACCTGCCCGGCATCAGCACGAAACCCGCTTTGCCGGTGCGCGCAGGCACCACCAAAGCGAGCCGCTTACAGTCCCCTGACCCTGGCCCAACCCGGACAGTCCTAGACTCCGACGTGACCGGGCGGTCGACCACCGGCGGGATGCCGGCCGCCGCCCCGCCCGGACGACGCCCGCAACGGAGGAAAGCTCCATGAGAAGACTCCGGGTCCCGCTGGCCCTCGCGCTCGCCGTCGTGCTCTCCCTGGCGATCGTCATCCCAGCGACCGCGACGACCGTGCCGATGAGCAAGCTGCGCGCCTTCCACGATTCGCCGGACACGCCGGCCGTGGACATCTACACAAGACCTACCAGGTCGGGGTCAAGGCCTGGGACGCCGATGCCGACGACGCAGGCGACCCATGGGCCCTCGGGCCGCGCGCCGTCTACCTCGGCAGGGGACCGACCACCGTCGCCGCGATCGGAGCGCTCGCCTACCGCATCGACGCCGACACGGGCAACGACGCCCGGGCGCTTCGCCTTCGCGTCTATCGCGACTCGCCGGGCATCGCCGGCAACTGGGCGAAGGTCCGGTTCAGCCACACGGTCCCCGACGCCCCGCCGGTCGACGTCCAGGTCAGGCTCGGCGGCCGCTGGGTGACA
>JAGDMV010000135.1 GCA_017860675.1 Chloroflexota bacterium | reverse complement strand
GCGCCTACCGCCGAGACGACGCCCGGCAAGGCGGCCAGGGCCGCCGGGCCGCCCGGCAGCGCGTCGACCTCGAGCCTGAACAGCGACTCCTCCTGCACCCGCCGCTTGAGCTCGGATGGCGTTCCGATGGCCAGCACGCGCCCGCGGTCCACGATCGCGATGCGGTCGCAGAGCTCATCCGCCTCGGCCATGTAATGGGTCGTGAGCAGCACCGTCCGTCCGGGAACGGCAGCCCGCCAGGCGCGCATGTGGCCGCGAACCTCTCGCGCCGCGCCAACGTCCAGGCCCAGCGTGGGCTCGTCCAGGAAGAGGATCCAGGGGTCGTTGAGGAAGCCGCGGGCCAGGTTCAGCTTCTGGCGCTGACCGGTCGAGAGGGACGAGACTCGCCGATCGCGCTGCTCGCTGATGCCCACGAGCTCGATCAGCTCGTCGACCCGCCGCCAGCCCTCGCGCGTCCCCAGGCCGTAGAACTGGCTGAACATCCAGAGCTGCTCGCGCACGGTCAGGATTCCGTAGCCGGACTGCTCGCCGCCGGCCACCATGTTCATGATCCGGCGGATGTTGGCCGTCTCGGTGACGACGTCAAAGCCCGCCACCCGGGCCGTGCCGTCGGTCGGCAGCAGGAGCGTGGTCAGGATCTTGATCAAGGTCGTCTTGCCGGCGCCGTTTGGCCCGAGCAGGCCGAACAGCTCGCCGGCGGTCACGTCCAGGTCGACACCATCCAGGGCGACCACGGGCCGAGGCTTGACCTTGTAGACGCGGCGCAGGCCGCGCGCCTCGATGGCGGACGCGTAGGCGGGGGAGGTCACCGTCTCAGGGTAGCCGCGCCGAGGTCGCCGGTGCCGGCTGAACGGTCACGCCGGCGTTGCTCGTCTCGATCGTGATGGCGATCGCCGGGTCGCTGCCGACCGTGCCCTGGACCCTGGCGGCAGACGCCGCCCCGCTCGACGCGAGCGGGTAGCCGACGGTGATGTCCCCGTTCGAGGTCGAGGCGTCGAGGGCGAACGAGGCGTCCGTCGGGAGGACCAGGTCGACGGCCCCGTTGCTGGTGACGAAGCTCGAGTCGCCCGGAGCCAGGCTCCCGGCGAAGCGGACCGCACCCGACGAGGTGTCCACGGCGACGACGGCGTCGGTCGCTTCGACGGTCACCCCTGCGTTCGAGCTGCGCACGTCGATCATCCCGGTGGCGGCCGTGAGCCGGACCTCGCCGTTCGACGTCTCGACGACCGTGTCGCCGCTCGAGCCGGCTACGGTCACCGCCCCGTTCGAGGTCGCGGCCCGCAGCGCAGCGCCGACACGGTCGACCGTCACCGCCCCGTTCGACGTCCGGATGTCGAGCTCGCTCCCCGGCGGCACGGTAACAGTCGCCGACGCGCCGCGATTGCCGGGACTGGCCGGGTTCGGACCGTAGACGGCGCGCAGGCGGACCCTGCCCGCCTCTTGCTCGAGCGTGGTAGCCACGTTGGCCCGGTCGGCTTCGGCCTCGGCTTGGGTCGGACCCACCCCGGTGACCTCGACGGTGGCATCGACCCGGCCCGGCTCGCCTGTCCTCACCGTGACCTGGCCGTTGAACGTCTCGATCACGACGAGCGGCTGGTCGACGTCGGTGACCGACAGCTCGCGCGACTCGGTCGAGCGCGCCTCGAATGGCGAGCCCCCGCCGCAGCCGGCAGCGATGGCCACGGCGGCGAGCGCGGCCACGACGGCCGCGAGACGGGCGGGGCGGGGGATGTGCCGGCTCGTGGCCGGGTGGATGCGCTGCATGTGGTGCCTCCCGGTGGCTGGCTGCGCGAGACGGGTGCGCGGCCCGGCCGCCTACAGGGCCGCAGCGAGGACGCCCGCGACCCGGGCGTTGTTGATGATGAGCGCGACGTTCGCCCGGACGGACCTGCCATCCGTCAGCTCGGCGACCCGCCGAAGGACCCAGGGCGTCGTGGCCGGGCCATGCACGCCGGTCGCCTCCGCCTCGAGCGTCGCCCGCGCGATGGCCGCCTCGGCCTCGTCCCGGGGCAGCTCGTCGCCGGCGGGGATCGGCACGCACACGAGCAGGCCGCTCCCGAGGCCCAGGCCGAGATGCGTCCGGGCGAGCCGCGCGGCGCCGGCCACGTCCACGACCGACTGCGGGGCCGGCACGCCCGAGGAGCGCGAGACGAACCCCGGGACCTCGTCCGCGCCGATGACGACGACGGGCACGCCCCGTGACTCCAGGATCTCGAGCGTGGCCGGCACGTCGAGGATGGCCTTCGGGCCGGCACACACCACCGCCACCGGTGTCCGAGCGAGCTCCTCGAGATCGACCGACACGTCCAGGCTGGGCGGTCGCCGTGCCGGCCCCGGAGGCCCCGACGGCTCGAACGCACCTCGGTGGACGCCGCCGATCCCGCCGGTGGCGAAGACGCGGATCCCGGCGGCCGCCGCGACGACCATCGAGGCCGAGACGGTGGTCGCGCCCAGGATCCCGTCCGCCAGCGCCCCCGCCAGCGTCGGGCGCGAGACCTTGCGCACGCCCGAGGCCGTGGCCAGGGCCCCCAGGCGTGCCTCGTCCAGGCCGACCAGCACGACCCCTCGCTCGACCGCCACCGTGGCCGGGACGGCCCCGGCCTCCCGCACGGCTGCTTCCGCCGCCCGCGCGACCTCGACGTTCTGCGGGTACGGCAGCCCGTGGCTGATCAGCGTCGACTCGAGGGCGACGACGGGCCGGCTGGTGGCGAGCGCCTCGGCCACCTCGTCGGCAAGCGCGAGGCGGGCCGCCAGGCCGGCAAGCGCAGGATGGATCGGCTGCATCGAGTCGAGGGTACCGTGCCGGCGGCTCCGGCGTGTGCCCCCGGCTGCCGCTCGCGACGTGCCGAGCTCGCCCGTCAGAGCGTAGGCTGATGCCATGCCCCGGACCCGTCGCCCATCGCCCACGCGGCCGCTCTCGCCCGCCCGCCTCGTTCGACGCCAGGTCGTGCTCGAGGAGCACGATCCCCTACCTGACGGGTCGGGCGCGATCGTCGTCGTTCGCGCCGTGTACGGCGAGACCTACCGGTCGCACCTTCACCTCGTGAGCTTCGGTGGCGCGCGGGGCGTGCGGGGAACGCCGCGGGACGCCACGCTCCCCCTCACGACCGGTGCTGTCCGCGACACCCGGCCCCGGGTGAGCCCCGGCGGCCGACTGGTCGCCTTCCTGCGCTCCTTCCCCGACGAGCCCGACCGACCGACGGCCGTCATGATCGCCGACCTCGCGGGCGGCGAGCCGTGGACGCCCTGGGCGCCGCCCCACGGCGTCTCGGAGATCGCCTGGTCGCCCGACGGGCGGCGGCTGGCCGTCGTGGCCGGGTCCGATCCGCCCAGGCTGATCGTCGGGCCCGAACGGACGGGCCGGACGCCAACAGCCCGCCGGATCAGGCGCCTCGACTGGCGCCGGGACGAGATCGGCCATCGCGACCGGCGGGATCATCTCTGGATCGTGGCCGTCAGCCGGCGCGCCCGGCCACGCCGGCTGACGCGTGGCGACTTCGACGTCCGCGACGTCGCCTGGGCACCCGACGGTCAGCGACTGGCATTCGCGGCCGATCCCCGGCCGGACGCCGACCTCCTTCCGCTGCCATCGATCTGGACCGTGCCGGCGAGCGGCGGGGAACCCGCGGAGGTGATCCACCTGGCCGGCTTCGCCGGCAGCCCGGCATTCTCGCCCGACGGCCGCTGGCTCGCCTGCTCCGGGGTGGACGTGCCCGCGCCGCTCGACGACGAGCAGCCCGGGCCGTTCGTCGCGCCGGCCGACGGCTCGCGGCCGGCCGTCGCCCTGGCGCCCGACCTCGATCGGCCGATCGGCGCCTGGCTGGACACGGACATGAACGGCTGGATCGCGCCGTCCCGGACGGGGCCCGCCTGGGACGGACCCGCGTCGCTCGTGGCGCTCGTGACGGACCGCGGCCGGGCCGTGCCCTGGCGCTTCCCGTTCGATCCCGCGACTGGTCGGCCGGCCGGGGCGCCGGTGCGTCTCGTCGAGGCCGACGCCGCCTGCTGGACGCTCGGGGTGGCAGGGGGAACAGTCAGCGCCGTCGGCACGCTCGACGACCGGCCGATGGAGCTGATGACGGTGGAGCGGGCGGGTACGCCGGGCGCCCGGCTTCGGACCCGCACTCGCCTCGGATCGGCCTGGCGGCGGGGGATCCCGTGGCCGTCGATGCGGTCCGTGCAGGTGTCGGGCGAGGGCGGCCCGATCGAGACCTGGATCGCCTCGCCGGCCGGGGCGCCGGGCGGGCCACTGCCGACGATCGTCGACATCCACGGCGGCCCGACGACCGGCGGCTGGGCGCCGGCCCCGTCGATCGAGACGGTGCTCCTCTGCGCCCGCGGCTACCGGGTGCTTATGCCGAACATCCGGGGCGGGGCCGGCTATGGCAGGGCCTGGACCCGTGCCCTCTTCGGCGACTGGGGCGGGGCGGACGCGGCCGACCTGCTGGCCGTCGTCGACCATGGCGTCGCCCTCGGCCTGGTCGACCCCGATCGCATCGGCATCCTTGGCCTGTCGTACGGCGGCTTCCTCGCCCAGTGGATGATCGGCGCGGAGCCGGACCGATTCCGGGCGGCCGTCGCCGAGGCCGGTGTCGCCAACCACGTCGCGGCCTGGGGAAACTCGGACACGGGCGTCGAGTACAACCGGGCCGAGCTGCTCGGCGACCCGCTCAGCGACGAGGGGACGGAGAAGCTCTGGCGCCAGTCGCCGCTCCGCCTCGCGCCGCGGATGAAAGCGCCGCTCCTCATCCTCCAGGGAGAAGCGGACCTGCGCTGCGCCGCGGCCGACAACGAGCAGCTCTTCGTGGCCCTGCGGGTGCTCGGCCGCGAGGTGGAGTACGTCCTGTATCCCGAGAGCTTCCACTCGCTCGGCGTGTGCGGCAGGCCGGACCGCCGGATCGACCGCCACGAGCGGATGCTGGCCTGGTTCGACCGTTTCGTGCGGGGCTGAGCCCGCCTCCCGGAGCCGGATCCAGCCCGGCGCCGTGGCGGCCCGACGCTGGCGCCGCGGCGTCACACGTCGTCACAACATGCGCGGTGGAGCGCCCTATCGGCCGCGCGGGCCCCCGATCGCCGATCCTCCGGTGATCACCCACCGCGACGACCGCCCGGCGGCGGCGGTCGTGATTGCGGCCGCCGGCCCCGGAGACACCCGCGAGCCGGTGCGGATCTGGGCCGACCAGCCGTTCGTCTTCCTCGTCCGCGACGTCCGGACCGGCGCGATCCTGTTCGTCGGCCGCGTCGTCGACCCCTCCTGAGCGACCGCGCCGGTCCGGGGACCTTCCGCCCGGCGACCTCCCCGGGCCGGGCGTGACCTCGCCTCGTCCGCTGCGAGCAGCGTGCGCCCGTACAATCGACGCACGCTCCGCCG
>JAGDMV010000023.1 GCA_017860675.1 Chloroflexota bacterium | reverse complement strand
GCCGCCGGGCGCCCCGGATCGCGCCGGAGCTCCCGCCCCCGCGCCCCCGCCGAGCCGGCACCCGTTGCGGTCCCGCTTGACGCCGGGGAGGCGGCGCGCCACGCTCGGGCCATGACCGGCGAGCCCGGACCCGACGAGCAGCTCCCGCCGGCGGAGGCAGCCCGCGCCCGGCGGCGCGACCGCGACGCAGAGGCCGCCGCCCGGAAGGGGATGCGCACCGGGCTGGCCAAGCAGTTCAAGCAGGTGCTCGACGCGCAGGCGCGGCGAGGCCGCCCGGGCGGGCGGCGGCAGCCGCCCGGGGCAGCTCCCGAGTGATCGACCGGAATGGGCAGGCTGGCGAGCCGGAGCTCCGGGCGGACGGGCTCGCCCTCGTCATCCGGGCCGGACGCGAGCGGCTCCGGGTGGAGCCATGGGGACCCGACGGCATCCGGGTGCGGGCGGCACTCGGACCGATCCGCGACGACCTGCTCGGGGCCATCCTCCTGCCGCCGCCGCCGTCCCCGGGGACGCGCCTGACGTTCACGGAGGGCCGGGCGACACTGACGAACGGCCGGCTGGCGCTCGTAGCCTCCCGCGACGCCAGGGTCGTGCCGATGCACGGTCCCACCGTCCATCTCAGCTTCGCGCGGGCCGACACCGGGGCGGCCCTGCTCGCCGAGGAGCGCACCGCCCCGGCCTGGCCGGGCCCCCGGCGCTGGCGGGCCCGCGGACAGCTGCCTGCGCTGGAGGTCAGCTTCGCGGCCGAGCCCCGCGAGCGCCGCTATGGCCTCGGCCAGCACCAGCATGGCGCGCTCGACCATGCCGGCCACGTCCTCGAGCTCGCCCAGCGGAACATGAACGTCAGCGTCCCCTTCCTGCTCTCGTCGAGGGGCTACGGCTTCCTCTGGAACAACCCGGCGGTCGGCCGGGTCGAGCTGACCGGGCAGCGGACGCGGTGGGTGGCCGAGGCGACCGCGCAGCTCGACTACTGGGTCGTGGCCGGCGACACGCCGCGCGCCATCGTGGAGGCCTACGCCGCGGTCGCCGGGCGCCCGGCCCCGCTGCCCGACTGGGCCCTCGGCTTCTGGCAGTCGACCCTTCGCTACCCGTCCCAGGCGGCGCTCCTGGCGGCGGCCCGCGAGCACGTCACCGGGCGGGGCCTGCCCCTCGCCGTGATCGTCCTGGACGCGCTCCACTGGCCCCGCTTCGGCGACTGGACGTTCGACCCGGTCGACTGGCCCGATCCCGAGGCGATGACGGCCGAGCTCTCCGCCCTGGGGGTGCGCCTGATGGTCAGCGTCTGGCCGCACGTCAATCCGGCGTCGGATGCATATGGCCCGCTGGCCGATGGCGGCCTGCTCGTCGGCGCTGCGACCGGTGGGACCGCCCTGGCAACCTTCATCGACAGCGGCTCCGAGGATCCCGTCCGGCTCGCCCTCGTGGACGCCACCAACCCGGCCGCCAGGGCGGCCATGTGGGCCGGGCTGCGGCGCGGCTACGTCGATCGCGGGGTGGCGGCGCTCTGGCTCGACGGCTGCGAGCCGGAGATCATCCCCCTTGAGCCCGAGGAGCTCGTCTTCGCCGCCGGCCCCGGCCTCGCGGTGGCCAACCTCTATCCCCGCGAGCATGCCCGGATGGTGGCCGAGGGGATGAGGGCGGCCGGCCGGGAGTTCGTCACCCTCGTCCGATCGGCCTGGGCCGGCTCGCAGCGCCACGGCATCGTCCTCTGGTCCGGCGACGTGACCTCCACCTGGGAGGCGTTCCGGGCCCAGGTTCCGGCCGGGCTGAACGCCGGTCTGGCCGGCATCCCCTGGTGGACCACCGATATCGGCGGCTTCATCGGCGGCGAGCCGGAGGACCCCGGATTCCGCGAGCTGCTCGTCCGCTGGTTCCAGTACGGGGCGTTCTGCCCGATCTTCCGCCTCCACGGCTACCGGAGCCCGGGCTCCGGTATCGGTGGCCCGGGCGGCCCGAACCAGGTCTGGTCGTTCGGCCCGGACGCGTACGCGATCCTGATCGAGCACCTCCGCCTGCGAGAGCGGCTCCGCCCCTACCTTGCTCTCCAGGCCGGGCAGGCGGCCGACACCGGCCTGCCGCCGATGCGGCCGTGCTTCGTCGACTTCCCCGGCGACCCGGCGGCCTGGGACCCGGTCGACCAGTACCTGCTCGGGCCGGACCTCCTCGTGGCACCGGTGACCTCGCCCGGGGCGACGGCACGCACCGTCTACCTGCCTGCCGGCGCCGCCTGGGTCGAGCGGGCGACCGGGCGGCGGCTCGAGGGCGGCCAGACCGTCGAGGCGGCCGCCCCGCTCGAGCACCTACCGCTCTTCCTCCGCGCCGGGGTGGCCGACCCCTTCGGCGGCTGACCTGCCGGCTGCCGGGACCGCGGACGCGAGGCGCCGGCACCGTCTCGGGGTCGAGCCGCTCCGGCGGGAGCGCGGCGGCCACCGGAGACGCAGGCGACCACGCTTGACACCTCCGGCGGTCGCGCCTACCATCAACGCCGCTTTATATAAATGCGCGTTGTGCCGGTCCCCGCCGGCCGGCTGCCGCCCTGCAAACCGTGAAGGAGCGCACCCTGAGCCCTTCGCCCGCCCGCATCCGATCCACCATCGCCTCGATCGTCGACCAGCCCGATGATCTCCGCGAGATCCGCACCTTCCACAAGGCGCTGGCCGACGTCAACCGCCTGCGGATCGTGCGCCGCCTGGCCGAGGGGCCGGCCAGCGTCGGCGACCTGATCGAGCACGTCGGCCTTAGCCAGCCCCTCGTCAGCCACCACATCCGCCGGCTGCGCGAGGCCGGGCTCGTGGTCTCGCGCCGGACCGGCCGCGAGACGATCTGCTCCCTGCGGGCGGAGGCATTCGGCGAGGTGGCCGAGCGCGAGCGGGCCATCCTCGGGATCGCGAGCTGAGCATGGCCATCTCGAACGAGACCCGCTCCCGGGTGAAGGCGATCTTCGAGCCGATCGCCCTGGCCATGGGCCGTCTCGGGCTCAGCCCCGATGCGCTCACCCTCATCGGCTTCGCCATCACCGCGGCCGGGGCCGCCCTCCTGGCCGCGCAGCTATGGCTCGCCGGCGGGATCGTCGTGTTCCTCGGCGGCGCCTTTGACATGTTCGACGGGACGCTCGCCCGGGCTACCGGCAAGGTGAGCAAGCTGGGCGCGTTCATGGACTCGGTCTTCGACCGCTGGGGCGAGGCGCTCGTCTACGTCGGGATCGTCTGGGGCTGCGTCGCCGGCGAGTTCGCCCTCGGCGCCCTGCTCGCGGCCGCAGCCATGGCATCGGCCTTCCTGGTCAGCTACGCAAGGGCCAAGTCCGAGGGTCTTGGCTTCACCGCCGGGACCGGCATGGCCGCCGTCGGCCTCGCCCCGCGCGAGATCCGGCTGGTCGTGCTTTCGGTCGGCCTCGTCGCGGCCGGCGTGGCCGGTGGGGTGGCCGGACCGGCGGGCGCCGCCTGGTCCGACCTCTCGGCCGGCCGGGCCTGGCTCGCCCTGGCCCTCGGCCTGATCGCGCTGGCGGCCACCGCCACCGTCGTGCAGCGGATCCTGCACGTCCGCGCCCAGGCGCGAGGAGGGGGGCCGGGCCCGATCGCCTGACACGACCCACCCACCATCTCACCCAACCAGCCAGGAGGCATCGGCACGAACCATGGCCAAGAAGGACACCAGCTCGGGCGGCAACGGCGCCAGCGCCAACGGGACAGGCGTCTGGGCCGGGGCGAGGCGCAAGGACGGCAAGATCCGGGTCGCCATCGTCGGCGTCGGCAACTGCGCCAGCAGCCTCGTGCAGGGGCGCTACTACTACGAGGACGCCCGGGAGACGGACTTCGTCCCCGGCCTGATGCACGTCAACCTGGGCGGCTACCACATCCGCGACATCGAGTTCGTGGCCGCCTTCGACATCGACAAGAACAAGGTCGGCAAGGACCTGTCCGAGGCGATCTACGCCAAGCCGAACAACACCTACGTCTTCCAGCAGGTCCCCACGATCGGGGTGACGGTCGACCGCGGGATGACCCACGACGGCCTCGGCAAGTACCTGTCGCAGATCATCGAGAAGGCGCCCGGCCCGACTGCCGACGTGGTCGGCATCCTCAAGGAGCGCGAGGTCGACGTGATGGTCTCCTACCTCCCCGTCGGGAGCGAGGAGGCCACCAAGTGGTACGTCGAGCAGGCCCTGAAGGCAGGCGTCGGCTTCATCAACGCGATCCCGGTGTTCATCGGCCGCGAGCCCTACTGGCAGCGCCGCTTCGCGGAGGAGGGCCTGCCGGTCATCGGCGACGACATCAAGAGCCAGGTCGGGGCCACGATCACCCACCGCGTCCTCACCCGCCTCTTCATGGACCGCGGCGTCAGGGTCGATCGGACGTACCAGCTCAACTTCGGCGGCAACACCGACTTCCTGAACATGCTCGAGCGCGAGCGGCTCGAGAGCAAGAAGATCAGCAAGACGAACGCGGTCACCTCGATGCTCGACTACGAGATCGAGCCGGACGACGTGCACGTCGGGCCGTCCGACTACGTGCCCTGGCTCAAGGACCGAAAGTGGTGCCACATCCGGATGGAGGGCACAACCTACGGCGACGTGCCGCTCAACATGGAGCTGAAGCTCGAGGTCTGGGACAGCCCCAACAGCGCCGGCGTCATCACCGACGCGATCCGCTGCCTCAAGCTCGGGCTCGACCGGGGTCTGAAGGGGACCCTCGTCGCCCCGTCCAGCTACTTCATGAAGAGCCCGCCGCGGCAGATCCACGACGACGTCGCCTTCAACCGGGTGGAGGCCTTCATCCGGGGCGAGGACAACGAGACGCTCGTCGGGACGGAGCAACCGGCCAAGCGCACGCTGCGGACGATCGCCAGGACGTCCTCTCCCCCCGAGGCTGCCCGGAAGTGACGCCGGTGGACGCCGGTCCGACACGCCCGACGAGGGCCGGGCCGGCGACTGGCAACGGGCGAGAGACGGGCGACAGCCCGGTGCCCGCAGCCCGGGCGGCCGGCTACGAGATCCGCGACCCGCTTCGCTACCAGCGTCGCGGGCCGCGCCTCCGCGAGCGGATCGTGCTCGCCGGGTACCGCGCCGCGGTCGCGGTGCTCGGCCGCCTGCCCCTCGGCCCGGCGGCGCGGGCCGGCGGCTGGATGGCCGTCCTCGTCTACTGGCTGTGGCCTCCGAAGCGCCGGATCGTCCAGGCGAACGCCGCCCACGTCCTGCGCGTCGCTCCCTCGGATCCGGCTGCCGGCCGCCTGGCCCGGGCGGTGTTCCGCAACCAGGCCCGCTGGATCCTCGAGTCGCTGCGGCTGGGCCGGCTGAAGCCGGGCCAGGCCGAGGCATCGGTGGATACCGGCGCCTGGCCCCGGCTTTCGGCGGCCCGCGCGGATGACGGCAGGCTGATCATGGTCGGCGCCCACCTGGGCAACGGCGAGATCGGCGTGGCGGCCATCGCCCGGCACGGCCTCCCGATCCGGCTCCTGATCGACGACACGGCCTACGAGGACCTCCTCGAGGTGATGCACGCCCCGCGCCGGGCGTGGGGCGTCGAGCTCATCCGCTGGCGCAACCTGCGCGAGGTCTACCGGGTCCTGCGAGCCGGCGAGGTGCTCGCCCTTCTCGTCGACTGGGGCTACCGACCGGACGGTCTGCCGGTTCGTCTCTTCGGCGACTGGACGACGCTGCCGGCAGGGCCGGCGACCCTCGGCGCCCGGACCGGCGCGCCGCTGGTCGTCGTCTGGACGATCCGGCACCCCGACGGCAGCTTCGTCGCCGGCGTCGGGACGCCGGTCCACGTCGCCTCCGACGAGCCCGCCGAGCTCGTCCGTGCCACCCAGGCGATCGCCGATGACCTTGAGCGGGCAATCGGGCTCGCTCCCGAGCAGTGGACCACGTTCAAGCCCATCTGGCCGGCGGACCCGGCCGAGGGCCGCCGCCTGGCCGCCCAGCACGCCGCCATGGCGGGAGCGGCGGAGGCGTGAGCACGGCCGGCGGCGGCGTGAGCGCCTGGGGAGCGGCAGCGAGGTGAGCGCCGCTCGCGGCGCCCAGGTCAATCCACGAGCCACGGCCTTCCAGCGCGCCAGGGCGATCGTCGTCAGGCTGGTCGTGCTCATCGCCCGGCGGCTGCCGCAGAACGTGGCAGAGGCCGCGGCCGAGGCCGTCGGCGAGGCCTACTACCGGCTGGATCCGGCCCGCGCCGCCCAGGCGCGGCGGAACCTCGGCCGCGTGGCGGCCTGGTGCGCGGAGACCGGCCGGGGCTCGGCCCGGACGCGGGCGGCCGCGACCGACCCGATGGCCCTCGAACGCCTGGTCCGGGCCTCGTTCCGCAGCCACGCCATCATCTACCTCCAGCTGGTACGGGGGCCCGGCCCCGTCCACCGCGGCCTGGAGAAGCTGATGATCGAGACGCCTGACGCCCTGGCGGAGGCCCTCGCGATCGGCGCCCCCGCCCTGTTCGTGGGAATGCACTTCGGCTCGATCGACATGCCGGCCATCTTTCTCGCCCGCCAGTACGGCCGGCCGACGCTGGGACCGGCCGAGACCCTGGCCGACCCCGCCCTCCAGGCGCTCGCCGACGAGCTGCGGCGGCCCATGGGCATCCGGATGGTCCCGCTCGACCGCGCCCGCCGCGAGCTGCGCGCGGCGCTCGACCGCGGCGAGGTCGTCGGGATCGTCGCCGACCGGGACATCCACGGCGGTGGCATCCCCACCCGCCTGTTCGGAATGCCGGCACCGTTCCCGATCGGGCCGGCGCTGCTGGCTTTCGACCGCGAGGTGCCGGCCTTCGCTGCCGCCATCCGGCGCCTGCCCGACGGCCGCTGGGCGGGCCGGATCGAACGCCTGCCCGGACCGCCCGCGGTGGGCAGCCTGCGCCAGCGGACCGAGGCCTTCCTGGCAGCAGAGGCGGAGGTCTTCGAGCGCATGATCGCCATGGCCCCGGAGCAGTGGTGGGCGGTCTTCCACCCGATCTGGCCGGACCTCGAGGCGGCGACGCCGGCCGGACGCCGCGGAGACGGATGGTGAGCGCCCGCCCGTCCAGCCGCACGCCGACCCACTCGTCCGAGGGCGGGCCGCCGCCGTTCGAACCGCATGGAAAGGCCGACCTGCACATCCACAGCCTGGCCTCGGACGGCGTCTCGACGGTGGAACAGATCCTCGCCTTCGTGGATGCGGAGACCGACCTCGACGTGATCGGCGTCGCCGACCACGAGCGCGTCGACGCCGCCCACGCGGCCCGGGCGATCGCAGCAGCCCGGGGCTACCGCTTCGAGGTGATCGTCGGCGAGGAGGTCACCACCCGCGGCGGGCACCTGCTCGCGCTGTTCGTCGAGGAGCCGATCAGGCCGCTCCGCTCGCTCCGCGACACCATCGCCGAGGTCCACGAGCAGGGTGGGATCGCCATCCCGGCCCACCCGCTGTTCCCCTACCCGCTGTGTGCGCCGGCCTGGCTGCTGCGGCGGCTGATCGCCTCGCCCGACCCGCGGGTGCGTCCCGACGCCATCGAGGCCTTCAACCCGACGACCGTCGGCCGCTTCGTCCACCGCGACGTCGTCCGCTTCGCGGCCGAGCACCATCTACCCGTGGTGGGCAACAGCGACGCCCACGAGGCGCACCTGATCGGGATGGGCTGGACCACCTTCCCCGGCTCAACCGCTGCCGACCTGCGAACGGCCATCCTGGAGCGCCGGACCGGCTGGCACGGCTCGTTCCATGGCACGGCCTCGATGTTGCCGACCCTGGGTCGCCAGTTCCGCAAGTACGGGCGCGACATCCGCGACGAAGTGGGCGGCCGCCTCCGTCGTGACGGCACCAGGCGCGACCTGGGCTTTCCCGGGGGTCGGGTCCGGCCCGCCCGGGTGGATCTCGGGGCCCTCGGGCCCTCCGCGCCGGGGGAGGGTGGAGGGTGAAGATCGGCCTGGTCACCCCCTACGTCTACCCCCTGCCGGGCGGCGTGAACGACCACGTCGCGCACCTGTACGACGGGCTCCGCGGCCGCGGCCACGACGTTCGCATCATCACCGCCTCGCATGGCCTGCAGCGCTCGTCAGAGGGCGACGTGATCCGGATCGGCAAGGGCTTCTCGGTGCCGGCCAACGGGTCGGTCGGGACGCTCACCTTCTCGCCGAGCTATCCGCGGCGGGTTCGCGAGGTCCTCGGCCGCGAGCGGTTCGACCTGCTCCACTTCCACGAGCCGTTCGTCCCCTTCCTCACCCTGGTCACGCTCCAGGCATCGCGGAGCGTGAACGTGGCCACCTTCCACGCCTATGCCGGCTTCGCGCCGGGCTACCAGGCCGTGGCCCGGGCGCTGCGGCCGGCTGCCCGCAACCTCCACGGCCGGATCGCGGTGAGCGCCGCCGCCCGCCACTTCGCCGACCGCTACCTGCCCGGCGACTACCGGGTGATCCCGAACGGCGTCGACGTGGACCGCTTCGCCCGGGCCGTCCCGCTGGCCCGCTGGCAGGACGGGACGCCGAACATCCTGTTCGTCGGCCGCCTCGAGGAGCGCAAGGGGCTGCTCTACCTGCTGCGCGCGTTCCGGGCCGTGCGCCGGACGGGTGTCGAGGCCCGCCTGCTCGTGGTCGGCGCCGGTCCCCAGGAGCGCGAGGCGCGCCGCTACGTGGCGACGCGTCGGATGGGCGGGGTGGAGTTCCTGGGCCGGGTGAGCGACGCGGAGAAGCTCCAGCTGTTCCGCACGGCCGACGTCTTCTGCTCGCCGGCCACCGGCCGCGAATCGTTCGGCATCGTGCTGCTCGAGGCGATGGCCGCCGGGGCGCCGATCGTCTGCTCCGACATCCACGGCTACAAGGGCGTGGTCAAGCGCGACGAGCACGCCCTCCTGGTGCCCCCGGGCGAGGTCCAGCCGCTGGCCGATGCGCTCCTCCGGCTGCTCCGCGATCCCGGCCTGCGGACGCGCTTGGCACACGCCGGGCGCGAACGGTCGGTCGAGTTCGGCTGGGATCGCATCGGCGCCCGGGTGGAGGCCTACTACGGGTTCGTGATCCGGCGCCTGGCGGCTGCGGGGGCGCTGCCGGCCGACTTCCGCGCGCCGGTGCCGCCCGATCGGCGTACGGCAACCGGCGCGGAAGGGACCATCACCGGCGACTGAGCCGCGGCACACCTGCCCGCGGCGCTCGGCCCGGCCACCACTCGCCCGGGCGCCATCGCGCTCGCCTGCGCCCGGCACCCGCTCAGGCGCCCAGCGCCCCCTGCCCACCACCGGCCCCCTCCGCCTCCGCGGCCGCGCGCTCGACGCGCGTGAGCCGCACCGTCCAGGCGGCGTAGGCCACGAAGGCAGATGCCAGCAGCACGGCCCCGCCCAGCAGCGCCGGCAGGGGGCCCAGGAGCGGCACCGAGGCGGCATCGGCCATGTTCACCGGGAACTGGAACGCGTACTGCCAGGTCGGGAGGATCAGCTGGTACCAGTTGAAGATCGGATCGGGCAGCGGCAGCCCCGTCCAGTTGGGCCAGAAGACGAGGAGCAGGAGGGCCGCCGCGATCACCGCGCCGAGCGCCCAGCGGCGCGGTGACACGGCGGTGAAGGCGACCCAGGCGACAAGCCCGAGGGGCAGCGCAAGGATGAGCGCCGCCAGCTCGCGCGGCACGCCGCCGAGGGTGAAGGCCGAGTCAGCTGGCGTGAACAGGACCGCCACGACGAGGGCGAGGACGAAACCGACCAGGGCCCCCACGAGACGGACGATGGCATCGCCGCGAGCCTCGGGGTCGCTCGAGTCCGATGCCCGGGCGAACCGGACGAGCAGCCAGCCGACCAAGATCAGCCCGCTCACGAGGACGAACACGACCGCCAGTGCCTGCCAGCTCACCCCGGGTCCGAGCGACGGCTCCGGCACGCACGCCCACGAGCCCGGGTTGGCCCGGTCGACGCCGACGAAGGCGCACAGCGGGCGGAGGGCCAGCCACAGGATGGCCGGCCCCATGATGGCCGCCGCCGCCGCGGTCCGCATCAGCAGCCAGGTCCGCCGCGACGGCCCGTGCCAGGCCTCGGCCACGAAATAGGCGACGACGAGGAGGACGAACGGCAGGGCGGCGTAGTAGTGGTACTGGAAGGTTGCCCGGTCGATCCGCGCCCAGGGCAACCAGAGCGCCGCGATCATGATGGCCAGGAAGGCGAGGGCGAGGCTCCGGCGCCGGAACGCCTGCCAGGCGCCGAAGGCGAAGGCCACGACCCCGAGCCACCAGGTGGCCAGGTTGCCGCCGTCGTAGATCGCCCCCGTCGTGTCGCCGGCATAGCCGCCCTGGAAGAACCAGACCGGCTTCAGGTTCAGCGGCCAGGCCCACCACGGCGACGAGGCGGCGTGGGTCGCCCGGAGCCTGTCGTGGTAGTCGTACATCGAGCGGGTCAGCTCGGCCAGCGTCTGGCCTGTGTTGCCCGGCGGGAAGCCCTCCCAGAGCTGGTTGCCCAGGGCCACCCAGGGCAGGTACGAGACGACGTAGACCACGAGCGGGATTGCCAGCAGCGAGACCGCCATCCAGGCCGCGGGCACGCCCCAGTCGGACCCGAGGCGCAGCCAGCGCCGGGGTGGAGGCGCGGGCGGCTCGAGCAGCAGGACGGGATCGTCGGGGGCTGGCGGGGGCGCCAGCGGTCCCCAGCCGAGCATGCCGGCGACGACGAAGGCGACGTACGCCGCCCCGCCCAGGACGGCCACGGCGAACCCGGCGACCAGGAGGTCGGTCCGCGGCCCGAGGGGTACTGCCACCAGGGCCAGGGCCCCGCCGACCACCACCGGGGCGGCGACTGCGAAACGCACTTCCTCGGGCGTCCAGGAGACCGGCCGCAGCACGGCGAGGGTCGCCGCCAGGAAGGTGAGCGCGATCATGATCAGGAGGAACGTCCAGTTGGCGTTCTCCTGCGGTGCGATCGCCTGGTATCCCAGGACGCCGGCGAGCGCTGCCAGGGCGATGACCAGCAGGACCCGGCCGAGCGCCGACCGGGCAAGGACCAGGATCCCGAAACCGCCGATCGCGTACAGCGCCACCCACTTGGAGGCGAGCGCCAGGCCCAGCAGGACGCCGACCAGCGGCATCGCCAGCCAGAACGCCCGGCGCGAGGACCAGCCCCCTGTCCACAGGGCGGCGAAGACGACGGCCGCGGCCATGATGAAGACCGCCACGTACGCGTCGTTCATGGCGATCCGCGACTGGACGAAGAGCATCCCGTCGACAGCGGCGAAGACGCCCGCCAGCACGGCGACCGAGCGCCGCCTGAAGAGGACCCGGGCGAGCAGGTACATGAGGGCGGCGGTGAGCACCCCGGCCAGCGCCCCGGGGAAGCGCCAGCCGAAGGCGTTGCTGCCCGTGTCGACCGCGGCTGTCCCTCCGTCGGCGGCGAAGACGAGCAGCTGCTCGCGGTCATCGGCCGGGAACTGGCCCTCCTCGTCGAGCGCCAAGGCCGTCGGCGAGAAGGGCAGGGCGGCGTCGGCGAAGACCGATCGCCCGCGCGGCTCGACCACGTAGACGGTGGCGGCGCTGCCGTCGGGCGTCGTCCCCAGGACGTGCAGCAGCTCCGTCGCCGGGTTGAACACCGCCCGGCTCACCTGTCCCGGCATGGGGATCGTCCCGTCGACGGATGGTTCCCCGGCGTCCGGGGCCTGCACGACAGCGACCGCGGTGCCGATCGGCGCATAGAGCGTCGGGTCGTCCTCGACCCCCTCCCCCAGGGTCAGGCCGGTGGCCGGGGCGTCGAGCTCCACCGTGGCCACGACCGACAGCGACGCCGGCTCGATGAAGGTGATCCCGTCACGGCCCGCCACTGCCACCCGCGGACGAGACTCGAGCGAGAAGCCGACCAGGCCGCCCTCGGCGATGGCCCCCTCGACCGCGGCCCGCTCGTCCGCCGTCGGGGAGGCGATGGTGACCTCCTCGGCCCCGGAGGCGAGGAGCTGCTCGTAGGTGGCCGGCTCGCCGCCCAGCAGGACCGCCAGCTGGTCGGCCGCGGCCGCCTGGTCCGGGATCTCGGCCACCCGCGCGACCAGCGCGTCCGTCCGGCCCGCGTCGACCGCCTCGGCCCGTCCCGCCAGGACCGTCCGTCCGAGCTCGGCGCCGGTCGTCGAGTCGATCGCGACCAGGCCGTCGGCGGGGGTCGCCGCGAGCAGGACCGCGCCGTCGGCCACGGACCATAGCCGCTCGACCTGGCCGCCGACAGCGGCGAACGGCTCGAGGCCGGCCGCGCCGCCCGTCTCCGCCCATGACCGGACGGCGTCGTTCGTCAGCGCCAGGTCGACCACGAAGATGTCGCCGGACTCGGTGCCGACGAACGCCCGGTGGCCGGCGGTGTCGACCGCGACCGCCACCGCTCCAGGAATGGGCTCGTCGGCAAGCAGCGCGCGGCTGCGCAGGTCGTGGACCTGGAGGCCCTCGCCGGTGACAAGGAAGAGCCGCTCACCGGCCCGGATCGGCCCGCCGTCGGGCCCCAGCGCCGGGTCGTCCCAGCGCGGCTCGATCGCCGCGTCGCGCACGCCCGCGTTCAGCCGGCTCGTCGACTCGACCTCGTTGTCGCCCCACAGGACGATCCCGCCGGCGATGAGGTACTTGGCCAGGTGGGGGTGGGTGAACTCGTAGATCGAATGGGGCTCGCCGTAGCGCCAGAACTGGAGGAACTCGGTCGCGGTGCGGGCGTGGTAGACCTCGTCGAAGTGCATCCGCGACGGCTGTTCAAGCCGGAAGGTGCGCAGCGTCAGGGTCGCGATGACCAGGACGACGAGAATGAACAGGTCCATCCGGTCGAGCCGGCCACCTCCCTCCCTGGCCAGGGTGACGGTCCTGTCGACGACCGGTCGGACGAGCCAGTCGATGAGCGATCGACCCCGCCCGGGGGCAGGCTCACGCGCGACGGGCAGCGACCCAGCCGCCCCATGCCGGGAAGCCAGCCCGCCGCCGACATCCGCCGGCTGACCACTCCGAACGTCGTCCGGCGGCGCGCCGCCGCTTCGTGGAGCACCAGCTCCGCCCGTCGCCGCACGGGAGTCGCCCTGTGCTCCAGCGGTGCCGATCGAGGCGACGACGCCCGTCCCGGCGAGCTCTCCGGCCCCGGCGAACGCCCAGCGCGGCAGGAAGGCCCGGCCGGCCACCAGCACCAGCCCGGCGACGTGGGCCAGCGCCGTCGCCGTCACCCCGGCCGTCGAGCGGATCGCCTCGCCCAGCCGGGCGCCCCACCCGCCCAGCATGTTGAGCATCGGCTCCAGGCCCGGGTTCTCGTAGAACGGCCAGGTGAGGACCCCGAAGAGATTGGCGAAGTTGGCCGTGGCCAGCACTCCGTACGGCACCAGCCAGGCACGCGACACGCCGGCCAGCACCGCCCCGAAGGCGAAGAACGGGTAGAGATAGCGCTCGTGGACGCGGGTCGGCACGATGAAGAAGGCGACCGCGGCCAGGGCCATGATCACCAGCAGGTCGTACGGCCGGTCACGCAGCGCGGCGAGGATCGCCAGCGCACCCATCGTGGCGAGGAGGGCGACGGTGCCCCAGACCACCGCCGGGATCCCGAGGATCGAGTACCAGGTGGCGCACTTGTCGGCGACAGACATATCGCAGAGCCAGCTGCCGTTGGCCGCCAGGCCGGCCCCGTCGAGCGAGACGAGCGCCCAGGGGTTGTAGGCGTTCACCGTCACGTACGGGTAGCCGCCGGCCGTCTTGCCGATCTGGAACAGCAGGTCGACGATCGTCAGGCCGAACGGGGCGGCGATCGGGATGAGGATGCCGAACTGCGGCTTCGTGATCGCCGCGATCGTGGCGAGGATGGCGGCCCGCTCGGAACGCCCGTGCCACAGCTCGCGGATCGCGAGCAGGAGGATGACCGTCCCGATCGCGTCGACCTGCGCCCAGATCGCGCTGTCGAACCACATCACCGGGTTGACCATCACCAGGCCGGCCGCCAGCAGCGCGCCCCGTCGGCGGGCGCCGAGCTCGAGCGCCATCTGGCAGACGACGATCGCCATCAGCCCGTCGGCGAGGATGGCCGGCAGCTTCATCAGGTCGCCGAGGCCACCGCCGAACGTGCAGGGGATGACGTCGCCGGCCGCGTCGAGGCAGACCGCTCCGAGCGTCCCGAAGAGATTGAGGTTCGTCAGGGCCTGGTTGGCCAGCCCGAGCAGCCACAGGACGTAGAGGTAGCCGGGCGTGTAGTCGACGAAGATGTCGCGTCCGTACAGCCCGAACGGACCGTTCTGGACCAGCTCGGATGCCCAGCCGGCGAAGCTCGCCCGGTCCACCCCGAAGCCGGAGCCCGGCAGGAGGACGTATGCGATGATGAGCCGGAGAGCGAGGCCGAGGGCGACGACCAGGCCGAGCGGGACGGCCAGGTCCCGCAGCCGCAGGTGGCCCTCCAAGCCG
>JAGDMV010000134.1 GCA_017860675.1 Chloroflexota bacterium | reverse complement strand
GAACCATGGATGGCTGACGCCTGCTACCGTGGCCCGGATGCGTCCTGCCGACAGCCACGACCTGATCCGGGTGCACGGCGCCCGGGAGAACAACCTCAGGAACATCAGCGTCGAGCTCCCCAAGCGCCGCCTGACCGTCTTCACCGGTGTCTCCGGATCGGGCAAGAGCTCGCTCGTGTTCGCCACCATCGCGGCCGAGTCACAGCGGCTGATCAACGAGACGTACAGCGCCTTCGTCCAGGGCTTCATGCCGAGCCTGGCCCGGCCCGACTTCGACCTCCTCGAGGGGCTGACGACGGCCATCGTCGTCGACCAGGAGCGGATGGGCGCCAACGTCCGCTCGACCGTCGGCACGGCCAGCGACGCCAACACCCTGCTGCGGATCGTCTTCAGCCGCATCGGCCAGCCCCACATCGGTTCGCCCCAGGCGTTCTCCTTCAACGTCCCCTCGATCCGGGCGTCGGGCACGCTCACCGTCGACCGCGGCCAGCGCCAGGCGGTGCGCAAGACCATCACCCTCGTCGGCGGCATGTGCCCGCGCTGCGAGGGCGTCGGCAGCGTCGCCGACATCGACCCGGCCCAGCTGTACGACGAGACACGGTCGCTGGCCCAGGGCGCGATCACGATCCCCGGCTACACCGCCGGCGGCTGGAACGTGCGGCTCTTCAGCGAATCGGGCTTCCTCGACCCGGACAAGCCGATCTGCGACTACACGCCGAAGGAGCGCCACGACTTCCTCTACAGGGAGCCAACCAGGGTCAAGGTGGGGAACATCAACCTGACCTACGAGGGCCTGGTCCCGCGGATCCGGCGCTCGTTCCTGGCCAAGGACGTCGATGCGATGCAGCCCCACATCCGGGCGTTCGTCGAGCGGGCGGTGACGTTCACCACCTGCCCCGACTGCGGCGGCACGCGGCTCAACGCCGGAGCTCGGTCGTCGAAGATCAAGGGGATCAGCATCGCCGACGCCTGCGCGCTGCAGATCAGCGACCTGGCCGACTGGGTCCGCGGGCTGGGCGAGCCGTCCCTGGCGCCGCTGCTGGCAACGCTGCAGCAGACGCTCGATTCGTTCGTCGAGATCGGGCTGGGCTACCTTTCGCTGGACCGGCCCTCGGCCACGCTGTCGGGCGGCGAGGCGCAGCGAACCAGGATGATCCGCCACCTGGGCTCCAGCCTGACCGACGTCTGCTACATCTTCGACGAGCCGACGGTTGGCCTGCACCCGCACGACATCCAGCGCATGAACAGCCTGCTGCTGCGGCTGCGCGACAAGGGCAACACCGTGCTGGTGATCGAGCACGAGCCGGACGTGATCGCCATCGCCGACCACGTGGTTGACCTCGGCCCCGGCGCCGGTCCGGACGGTGGAACGGTCTGCTTCGAGGGCACCGTCGCCGGCCTGCGGGCCAGCGGCACGCTCACCGGACGACACCTCGGCTACCGGGCCCGCCTCAAGCCGGCGACCCGCACGCCGGTGGGCGCCCTGCAGATCCGGAACGCCACCCTGCACAACCTCCGCAACGTGAGCGTGGACGTCCCCCTCGGCTTGCTGTGCGTCGTGACCGGTGTCGCCGGCTCGGGCAAGAGCTCGCTGATCCACGGCTCGATGCCGGCCGGTGCCGGTGTCGTCGCCATCGACCAGGGGCCGATGCGCGGCTCGAGGCGCAGCAACCCGGCCACCTACACCGGTTTGCTCGACCCGATCCGCATGGCGTTCGCCAGGGCGAACGGGGTCAAGCCCGCGCTGTTCAGCGCCAACTCCGAGGGCGCCTGTCCCGTCTGCAACGGCAACGGCCTCATCTACACGGACCTGGGGCTGATGGCCGAGGTCGCCACCGTGTGCGAGGAGTGCGGGGGCAGGCGCTTCCAGGCCGGCGTCCTCGAGCACAAGCTCGGCGGGCGGGACATCAGCCAGGTGCTGGCGATGTCGGTGGTCGAGGCGATGGAGTTCTTCGGCGCCGGCGAGGCGAAGGTCCCGGCGGCCCGGGCGGTGCTGCGCCGGATGGCCGACGTGGGCCTCGGCTACCTCACCCTCGGCCAGCCGCTCACCACGCTCTCGGGCGGCGAGCGGCAGCGCCTCAAGCTCGCCATCCAGCTGGGAACCGACGGCGGGATCTACATCCTCGACGAGCCGACCGCGGGGCTGCACCTGGCGGACGTCGAGCACCTGCTCCGCCTGCTCGACCGGCTGGTGGACTCCGGGAAGTCGGTGATCGTCATCGAGCACAACCTGGCGGTGATGGCGCACGCCGACTGGATCATCGACCTCGGCCCCGGCGCCGGCCACGACGGCGGACGGGTCGTCTTCGCGGGCCTGCCGGCGGACCTGGTCGCCGCCCGCAGCACCCTCACCGGACGGCACCTCGCCGCGTACCTCGCCTGATCAACCCGGCCGGGTCGACTCCGCCGAGGTCCAGATCGACGTTCTCGAGGCACCGAAACCATTGGTGACCTCGAAGGCCTCCACGGCGAGGAGGGTCAGCGAGGCGGCCAGCAGCCGTGACCCTCGGTGCCACGAGGTCGCCCGATTCGCCTCTACCGCCCGCGGGCCGAGATCCGCGACGGCAGCTGGACTCTCGGACCCAGAGCGGACCGCCTGAGGACCGGCGTCGCGAGCTGGCTCTGCTGGGTCGCTGGTGGCGTCCCGGTCATTCGCGCCGCAGTCCCGCGCGAGCCGGAAGCTCGCGGTTCACCGCAGCGATTCGGGCAGGTGACCTGCGAGCAGGGGCAGGATCTCCGCCGTCAGGGCGTGACGATCGCGAAGCCCGGGTCAGGGTCATCGAGCACGGCCATCAGCCGGCCCAGGGTTGCCTCGTCGCCCTCGATGGCGACGCCCTCCATCTGACCGGCGAGCAGGCCCACGAGCGCGGCCGCCGGCAGCCGCAGGACGACCGCTGCGCCGTCCGCAGGCGCCCGCCGGTGGACGAGCACGCCGTTGCGCAGCTGGAGGTGGTATGACTCGCCGATGTCGGTGAGGACGACCCCGATCGAGAGCGACTCGTCCCAGGCCTTCGGTCCGTTCACCCGGATGGCGATGGCGTCGAAGATCTGCTCGGGTGACAGCGCGCGGAGGAAGTCGACCGAGACGGAGGTCGGCGTGCCGAACGGGCCGTGGCGCAGCTCGGCGGCCCCGGCGAGGAACGCGTTCCGCCAGGTGCCGTTCTCGGCGCCGTACCCGAGCTGCTCGAGGGTGTCGGCCTGGAGCGCCCGCGCCCCGGCGTTCGACGGCTCGGCGAAGATCGCGCGATCAAGCAGCTCGGCCGCCCAGCGGTAGTCGGCTGCCCTGTAGGCCGCGCGCGCCAGCGCCACGACGGCATCCATGCCGCCCAGCGCCGCCACGTAGCGCTTCGCCTGCTCCTCGGGCGTGTGCTGCCAGAGCCGGGCCGGGTTGCCGTCGTACCAGCCCATGTAGCGCTGGTAGATCGCCTTGACGTTGTGGCTCACCGAGCCGTAGTAGCCGCGGGCGTGCCAGGCCCGCTCGAGAGCGGGCGGCATCTCCATCGCCTCCGCGATCTCGGCGCCGTTGAGGCCCCGGTTGAGCAGCCGCAGCGTCTGGTCGTGGAGGTAGGCGTACATGTCGCGCTGCCCGGAGAGGAAGCGAATGGCGCGCTCCCGGCCCCAGGTCGGCCAGTGGTGCGAGGCGAAGACCACGTCCATCCGGTCGCCGAAGCTGTCGATCGCCTCGGTCAGGTAGCGGGCCCAGACGCGCGCGTCGCGGACGAGCGCGCCCCGGATGGTGAGGATGTTGTGGAGGGTATGGGTCGCGTTCTCGGCCATGCACAGGGCGGCATGATCGGGGAACAGGAAGTTCATCTCGGCCGGCGCCTCGGTGCCGGGTGTCAGCTGGAACTCGATGGCGATGCCGTCGACGAGGCGGACCTCGCCGGTGGCCGCGATGGTGTCGGTCGGGGCGATGAGGCTGACGGTGCCGGTCGAGGTTGTCTGCCCGAGTCCGGCGCCGACCTGGCCGGCCGGGCCGCGCTCCAAGGCGGCGCCGTACATGTAGCCGGCCCGGCGGGTCATCGCCGTCCCGGCGTAGACGTTCTCGGCGACCGCGTGCTCCAGGAAGCCATCCGGGGCGATGACCGGGCACCGGCCCGCATCGACGTCCGCCTGGGTGGTGACGCCCTTGACCCCGCCGAAGTGGTCGACGTGGCTGTGGCTGTAGATCACGCCGACCACGGGGCGGTTCCCACGGTGCTCCCGGTACAGCGCGAGCGCCGCCGCCGCGGTCTCCGACGAGATGAGCGGATCGATGACCAGGACGCCCGTGTCGCCCTCGACGAAAGTCACGTTCGAGAGGTCGAAGCCGCGGACCTGGTACATGCCGGGGACGACCTCGAACAGGCCGTCGATCGCGTTCAGCTGCGACTGGCGCCACAGGCTGGGATTGGCCGTCGCCGGGGCCGGCCCGTCGAGGAACGCCCGGTAGCGCTCGTTGTCCCAGACGACGCGTCCATCCGCGGCGCGGATGATGCACGGATCCAGCCGGCCGATGAACCCCCGGCGCGCATCATCGAAATCCTGGGTGTCGGCGAACGGCAGCGCGGCGACGGACGCGTGGGCCATCGTGGTCCTCCCCTTCCTGATGGACGATCGAGCGATCGGCAGACGGGCCGGTGCGACTGGCGCGTGATGCGCCCCGGCCCGCCCCTGATGGCGAACTCTAGCCGAGGGGCGCGAAGACCAACGCGGAGCGTTTGAGCGCTCGCGGACTCACGGGTGGACGGCATGGCCGGGCCGTCGTCCCCGCCGATCGCGGTCGGTACGCCGCACACCCACGGGCACCGGCGTACGCGCGGGCGAGGGTTGCTCCAACCCTTCGTCGCCGCGGTAGACGTTCCCCCTCCCGGGAGTATCCAGGGTCCCTCTCGCCGCCCAGCTGATCGTCGATCCGCTCGCATGGTCGGCGGCACCGTTCGGCAGGTGCCCTGCGATCAGTCGGCTGGCGAGAGCCGACACCGACGAGCCCGGTCAACCGAGCCAGCGCTCGATCGCCGCCACCGTCGTGCCGACGCCGTCCTCGGTGCGCACGCTCGCCCCAAGAGCCGACGCCCGGTTCGCCATGGCCGGATCGCCGAGGGCCGAATCGATCGCGTCGGCGAGCCCGGCCGCGGTGAGTCGCCTTCGAGGGATCGGATCCGGCCCGACACCGAGGTCGCGGACGAGGCGACCCCAGAAAGGGCTGGTCGCCGTGGAAGGGGACGACGATGGCGGGCACACCCGCGCGGATGCCGGCCGCGGTCGTCCCGGACCCGCCATGGTGGGCGACCGCCGCTACCCGGGGGAACAGCCCCTATCGCGAGGTCGCGCTGAATCGTACGGGCACCAGGGAGCGCCGCGCCACCGGTGCGACCCTCCAGTGGCTGGGCGCCGAGCGGGCCATGGTGACCGAGGGCGACCTCGCGGCCCTGATCGACATCC
>JAGDMV010000133.1 GCA_017860675.1 Chloroflexota bacterium | reverse complement strand
TGCTCCTTTCACCGGCCGTCAGGCTGGCCGCCGCGGTCATGCGGGTCAGGGCCAGGTGGCGTCCGGGCCGGCCGCCAGCAGGCGGTGACCCATGAAGACCCGCTCGTCGAGGTCGAGGATGCCCCGCAGCAGGGCGCTATGGACGGTGAACCACTCAAGCGGGACGATGAGGACGAAGGGCGCCAGGAGCGGGTGGAGGCCCGGGAAGTCGGCCGCGTCGAGGGCGAGGACCCTCGCCCCGGCAGCCTCGGCGGCCTTCACCGAGCGGAGGGTCAGCTCGCGCGACTCGTCAGTGCCGACCAGGGCGACGACGTCCGCCCGCTGCCGCTCGAACGCCTCGATCGGGCCATGGCGGAGCTCGGCCGCCTCGATGATCGAGCCGTTCACCCGGATGTTCTCCATGAACACGGTCAGGGCGAACTTGTAGCCGAGGCCATAGTTCGGACCCGAGGCGAGGACGTAGAGCATGGTGGAGCCCAGGAATTGCCGCGCCCAGTCGAGACCGGGCGCTTCGGCCTCACGGTAGGCCCGCTTCAGGATCGCCGGGAGCTCCCGCAGCCCGGCCAGGGCGGCCTCGGCCTCGGCCCGGCCCGGCCCGTCGCTGGCGACGGCGAGCTCGAGGGCGAACAGGGTGACGGCCGCCAGCGGCAGGACGTAGAGCGCCACCGAGTCGTAGTCGATGACCTCGACCGCCTCGGCCGCCATCGGGCTCGGATGCCGGTTGACGATCGCCACGGTATGGGCGCCGCGGGCGTTGGCGTGGCGCAGCGCGGCGAGGGCATCCTCGGTAGAGCCCGAGTAGGAGGCGACGAAGACCAGTGCCCGGCCGTTCAGCCGGGGCGGGTCGCGCCAGATGAGCTCGTAGCCCTGGAGGACGTCGGCCGGGACGGTGGTGAGCCGGTCGAGCAGGTACTTGCCCGAGTACATGTTGGACCACGAGCCGCCGTTGCCGACGAAGTAGACGTGCTCGAACTCGCCTGCTGCCGTCCGTCGCGCGAGCTGCCGGATCCGCTCAGCCTGCTCGTCCAGGAACCGGGGAAGGTCCGCCTCCAGCTTCGGGGCGGTGAAGAAGTCGCTGTCGCGGGCCGCATCGACGAGGTCTTCGAGGTGCATGGCGCGCTCTGCTCCGGGTCCACTGTGAGAACGATCTCAGGATGACGGTGAGAACGCTCTCACACCGGGGGGCGGGTGTCAATACCCTTTCGCGAAGCCCGGCAGGACGCAGCCGGTGCGGGTGGTGGTGAGCAGTCGGCCACGGGCCGGCGATCACCCCGGCGGCGACTCCTCCACCACCTCCACCCGCTGCTCGATCGTGGTTGCGGCCGCGATCGTCGACAGGACCGATCGACCGCCAGCGTGACGGCCCGCTCCACCTTCGCCGGGGCGAGGCCGTTGCCCTGCACCGTGAAGCGGAGGACGACCCGGCGGAAGGTCCAGGGGGCCTCGCTCTCCTGCTCGCCGTCGACCGCGACGTCGATCGCCGTCACCTCCTGGCGCGCCTTGCGCAGGATCTCGACCACGTCCCAGGCGGCGCATGTCCCGCCGGCCACGAGCAGCAGCTCGGCGGGGCCGGGACCGGCTTCCCGGCCGTGCGGTCCGTCGTCGAGCGGGACGCCGGCCGGCTCGTCGGGTGCCGGGACGGTGATCGGGACGCCGCTTGCGCCCCGGGCGACGAAGCGGGCCGTGCCCGGTCGCCAGCTGACCTGGACCGCCATCATCCCGCGGCTCTCTTCCGCGCCACCCAGACCTCCTCCGAAGGCCAGCGTCGTGCCCAGTCGGGGGTCACGTATCGGTAGCGGGTGGTGGCTCCCTCCGGTGCCCGCAGCTCGTGCAGCGCGTCCACCTCCAGGCCGGATCGTCGCAGCAGCGCAAGCATCTCGCCGTGGGGCAGGTGGAACTCGACCGACTCGTCGTCGGACCATTCGAAGCGGCCGATCCCGAAGTAGGGACGGAGCAGCCGGTCGCCCGCGGGGGCGTCGGCTTCGTCGGGCAAGCAGATCGACACCAGCGGGCTGTCGACCAGGAACACGAGCCGGCCACCCGGGCGCAGCAGTCGGCTCGCCTCCGGGATCCAGGCGTACGGGTTGCACCAGATCGCGGCGCCGTACTCGGAGATCGCGAAGTCGAACGAGCTGTCGGCGAAGGGCACCCGCTCAGCATTCCCGAGGATCAGCGGGAAGTCGAGGCCGAACTCGCGCTGGAAGCTGACGGCGGTCGCCAGCTGGGCTGGCGAGTTGTCGATCCCGACCGGCCGAGCCCCCAACAGTGCCAGCCACGCCGACACGTAGGCAGTCCCGCAGCCCAGCTCGATCGTGTCGAGGCCAGCCACGCCGTCGAGCAGGTGAAGCTCCGACTCGGGGATGCCCCACAGGCCCCACGACGGCTCCGCGGCAGCCCACGCCCGGCGTCCCGGCTCCACGTAGTCGACCGCCCAGCGGTCCCAGGCGGCCCGGTTGCGGGCGACGTGGTCAGGGATCTGGTGCGCGTCGGGCCCGGGGTCGAGGTCAGTGCGCTGGGTGCGCTCGGCGGGCATGATCCGAGGATACTTGACCGGGACCGCCGGGGGCGGATCCCGCGCAGCACGCCTGCGTTTCGCAGGCGGCCCGCGTATCATCCGTGTCTATTCATGATGCATAGGCTTTATGCGCCGAGACGGGCGGACAGGTGCGCCATGATGGCGGCACGACGGGAACGAGGGAGCCAGCGATGAGCGTCACCGAGCCGACCAGCGCGGCCGTCCAGGCGGCCGCCGAGCAGCCCTTCGTCAACCAGCGAGACCCGGCGCGGCGGCTGGGACCGGACGGGAAACCGGCCGTCTCGCGCCGCGCGCCGCTCTGGGCGGACGTCCCCGACGAGAGGTGGAACGACTGGCGCTGGCAGCTCTCCAACCGCATCAACTCTCTCGAGGAGATCGCCGCCGTCCTCAACCTGACCGAGGAGGAGCGCGAGGGACTCTCCGCCCCGGACAAGTTCCGGGTCGACATCACCCCCTACTTCGCCAGCCTGATCGATCCCGACGATCCCGACGACCCGATCCGGCGCCAGGTCATCCCGCTCGGCGGGATGATGGAGGACTCGCTGGCCGAGGACCGCCACTCACCGGTGCCCGGCCTCGTCCATCGCTACCCCGACCGGGTGCTGATGCTGGTGACCACCCAGTGCGCCAGCTACTGCCGCTACTGCACGCGGGCCCGGATCGTCGGCGACGCCGGCCAGAACTTCAACCGCAAGGAGCACGAGGCCCAGCTCGACTACATCCGCCGCACGCCCCAGATCCGCGACGTGCTCATCTCCGGCGGCGACGGCCTCACCCTCGCCCCGAAGCTGCTCGAGTCGGTCATGCGCGGCCTGCGCGAGATCCCCCACGTCGAGATCGTGCGAATCGGCAGCCGGGTGCCCGTCTTCATGCCCCAGCGGATCGACGACGAGCTGTGCGACATGCTCGCCAAGTACCACCCCGTCTGGCTGAACATCCACGTCAACCACCCGAACGAGATCACGCCCGAGCTGGCCCGCGCCTGCGACCGGCTCGCCCGGGCCGGCGTGCCCCTGGGAAACCAGGCGGTGCTCCTGGCCGGGGTGAACGACTGCGTCCATCTCCAGCGGGAGCTCGTCCAGCGGCTGGTCGAGATCCGGGTCCGCCCGTACTACATCTACCAGTGCGATCTGGTCGAGGGAGCGGGCCACTTCCGGACGCCGGTGGGCAAGGGCCTGGAGATCATCGAGGGTCTGCGCGGGCACACCTCCGGCTTCGCCGTTCCGCACTACATCGTCGACGCGCCCGGGGGCGGCGGCAAGATCTCGGTCATGCCCAACTACGTCGTCAGCTACAGCGACCACAAGGTCGTGCTGCGCAACTACGAGGGCTACATCACGACCTACGAGGAGCCGACCGAGTACGCGCCGCACGACCGCTCGACCTGCCGCTACTGCCGCAACCCGCGCCCGGAGCCCGGCCAGGAAGGCATCACCGGCCTCCTGGACGGGAACCAGATGTGGATCGAGCCGGCCGGCTTCGTGGAGACGCACACCCGAGGCGCGACCGATACCCATCGCCTCCAGGACCCGTCGAAGTGGGTGCCCTACGGCGTCGGTGCGATCGAGGGCCAGGCGGGCGAGCCGTTGCCCGGGCTCCAGCTCGGGGCGGCCGAGGAGCCCATCGAGGGGTAGGGCCCGCCAGCCGCCGCTCGGAGGCCGGCGAGTCGCCTATCTCGCGCGACGCAGCTCCTCGAGCCCGGCCTGCAGTTGCGCGTCCGTCGTCGTGGCAACCCCGGCCGCGCCAAGCCCGGCCAGGTCGTCCGGTACCACCACGCCGACGCCGCTCGGCAGCGAGACGGCCACGTCCGGGGTGATGCCCTCCTTCCAGATCGAGCTGCCATCCGGGGTCAGCCAGCGCTGGAAGCCGACCGAGACGGCCGACCCATCCGACAGGTCCCAGGTTCCCAGCACCGTGCCGGTGCCGGAGGTCCGCTCCCCGACGATCCGCGCCCGACCGGCATCCTGGAGAGCGCCCGCCACGATCTCGGCCGAGCTGGCCGTCAGGCCGTCGACCAGGACGGCCATCGGCAGGTCGGTCGCGACGCCATCCGGCTTCACCTGGTAGGCGATCTCCTTGCCGTCCTTGTCGACGCTGCGGTAGACGACGCCGTCTTTCAGGAACTGGCTGGCGACGGCGATCGCCTGGTCGGTGTAGCCGCCGCCGTTGCCGCGGAGGTCGAACAGGATGGAGGTCGCGCCGGCCGCCCGTGCCTCGGTGAGCGCGGAGGCGAGGGCGTCGGCAGAGCCCACGGAGAAGGACTCGAGGCGGACCATGGCGGTCGTCGAGCCGGGGACCATCGCCCACGAGGCCAGCGGCAGGTCGAGCTTCTGGCGAACGAGGGTCAGCGCACGCTCGGGGCCGCCGGGCGCCTGGATGGTCACCTGGACCCGTGTGCCGGCCGGTCCCCGGATGACCCGGGCGACCTCCTCGACCGTCTTGCCGACAGCCGTCTGGCCGTCGACGGCGACGATCCGGTCACCGGCCACGACGCCGCCGCGCAGCGCTGGGCTGTCGGGCAGGACGCGAAGCACCTGGACGTAGCCATCGCGCTCGTCGACCACCACGCCGATGCCGACGAACTCGCCCGACAGGCCGTCGTTGCGCCGCTGCAGCTCGTCCGGCGACAGGTACATGGTGTGGCCGGTGTCGCCGACGGCCTCGACCATGCCACGCACCGCGCCCCGCTCGAGGGCGGTCGGGTCGAGCGAGCCCCGGTCGACGTACTCGCGGAAGAGGATGTCCCAGGCCTCCTGGGCCAGGCCGAAGTCGGCCTTCGGCGTGCCCGGCGCGGCAGTCGGACGGGATGTCGGTACTGGTGTCGTCGCTGGCGGCGCGGCCGACGCCGATCCCGGGGCGGCCGAGGTGCTCGGGGCGGCTGACGGGATGAACGCGGCCTGGTCGGCGCCGATCCGGCCGACGCCGATTCCGAGGAAGAACAGGAGGACGCCGCCCAGGAGGAGGCCGAGGACAGCGGCCCGCGAGATCCCTGTGGGCCCAGGAGTCGGCGGCGCGCCCGGGCGGCCGCCGCGCTCGGCGCTGTGGGCTGCTTCAGGTTCGTTGGTGCCGGGCGTGATGCCATCCGGGCGTGCTTGCTCGTCGTCCATGGCGCGCAGCATGCACGCCCCAGGTCAAGGACGCGTAGCCGCCCGGTGAAGATTCGGTCGCCCGGAAGAGCAAAGTCAGCGTGCCCGCCCCGGGCCGTCACTCTCCGGGCGGCTCCTTCCACTCGGCGATGCGCACCGGGACGGCCTCGTGCCCGGCCGCCAGCGTCTGCTGCACCTCGTCGCGGATGGAGCGCCCCCAGCGCTCGATCGCGTTCCAGTCTCGATGGTCGCTGAAGCGGATCGGGGGCAGGTGCGACATGACGCGGATGCCGGCGCCGACGTGGAGGGGCTGATGCGAACCGGCGAACAGAGCCACGTCACGAGGGGAGATCCGCTCGACGGCGTGGACAAGCGGTCCGGGGACTTCCGCGCCCGGGCCGGCCGGCGGCACCTCGGTCCACCCGGAGGCGAACAGCCAGACGGCCATCCCCGAGAGCTCGCGCGCATGCGCTTCGAGGAACTCCTCGGCCCCCGGGAACCAGGTGCCGTCGTAGATCGTGCAGCCCAGCACGGCGGCCCCGTAGCTGCGGAGGTCGCCGACCGCCTCGACCGGCTCGAACTGGACCGTCAGTCGGGCCGCACGCAGGATGTCAACGATCGCCGAGGCGATCTCGCGGCTGGATTCGTGTCGCGTCGAGTAGGCGACCAGGATCTCGTCCTTCACGCTCACCTCCACGCCCTGGGCGCCGTCGCGACCGACTCGCAGCTGGTGCTCGTGCCCGGAGTATTCCACCTGCTTGCTCGGCTCGGTAGGGTCGGGGCGCCCCTCGGGGCCGTGCCCAACGGACCGTAGCCGGCCGCCAGCCATGGCCCTCGTCGTCGCCGTGCATCGACGCGGGCCGCACGGCTGTGCGCTCGCCGTCAGCGCCCGGCCCGCGGCCCTCGCCCGTAGCGAGCCATGATCTCGACCACTCGCTCGCCGTCGAGCCCGTGCGCCGTGATCCCGTCGCAGCCGGTCATCGCGCCGGCCGTCAGCAGGGCGTTGACGATCGCCTCCTCGGTCGCCTCGACCGCGCCCTGGTAGAGCGGATCGAGCGTCGTGTCGTTCAGGTAGCGGATCGTCAGCTCCCGCCGCGGATCGGCGTCCAGGGAGGCGCGCGGCAGGTCCCGGTTGCCGGTGGCGAAGGCGAGGAACAGGTCGCCGGAGCTGTTGCCGGCAATCGAGCCGAGCCTGGCCAGCCCGAGCCCTGCCCGCTGCGCCACCCGCTCGCACTGGTGGGGCAGGAGCGGGGCATCGGTCCCCAGGACGATGATGACCGAGCCAGAGCCCGGTGGCCGGCGCCCGGCGATGGGCAGGCCGCGACCCACTCCGTCCGACAGGGGTGAGGCGCCCATCGCCGGCATCTGCCGCCACGGGCTCGGGACATCCGTGACGGGGATCTCGGAGCCGACCGGGACGCCATCGATTCGCAGCAGCTCGCGCCGGCCGTAGTTGGCCTGGACGAGAGCACCCACGGTCCAGCCGCCGGCCTCGGCCGGAAGCCTGCGCGACGCCGTGCCGATCCCGCCCTTGAACTCGTGGCACACCATCCCGGTGCCGCCGCCGACCGCTCCTTCCGGCACGGGGCCGGGAGCCGCGGCGTCGAGGGCAGCGTCGAGGTGCTCGGGGCGCACGTGGAAGCCGTTGATGTCGTTGAGGAGCCCGTCCCAGGTCTCGCCGACCACCGGCAGCGACCAGCAATCGGTGCCCGGCGGGTGTGTCCGGGCCGCGTGGGCGACGAGGGCGTCGCGGACGACGCCCACCGAGTGGGTGTTGGTCAGGGCGACCGGCGAGCAGAGCTGGCCCGATTCGCGGACCCATTCCAGACCGGTCAGCTCCCCGTTGCCGTTGAGCCGGTGGCAGCCGGCGAAGACCGGCTCGGTGAACGTGTCGCCATCGTGGGGAACGATCACCGTCACCCCGGTCCTGATCGGGCCGTGCCCGACGTCCCGCGCTCCATCGCCGAGCACGAGCGTGCAGTGGCCGACGCGGACGCCGGCTACGTCGGTGATGGCGTTGAAGGGTCCCGGCTCCAGCAGCCCCAGGACGATCCCGTGATCTCGCGCCCGCATCGCTCTCTCCCCCGGCTCAGTGTCAGCCCGGATTCTGGCTGCTGGGGCGCTCGCCGTCTTGCCGCCCGCGCATCTGTCCGTTGCGCCACCATGTGCACGTCGAGACGAGACGGCTGAGCGCGCTCGGAGGCCGCACGGATGGCGATGGCATGGCTGGATGGACGCCTGGTGGAGGCCGAGGCGCCGAACCTGGCGCTCGGGGACCGCGGTTTCCAGCTGGGCGACGGCGTGTTCGAGACGCTCCGCGTCCGCCGCTCGGTGGCCATCGACCTGGGTATTCACCTGGCCAGGCTGCGCGATGGCCTGGCAGCCCTCTCCATCCCGATGCCCTTCACGGACGGCGAGCTGGGAGCGGCGATCGCCTCGGTCGTGGCCGCCAACGCGCCCGGCGATGCATCGGTCCGGGTCACGGTCACGCGCGGGCCCATCGCAGGCCGGGGCACGCTGCCGGCGGGCTGGCATGAGGCGCAGCCCACCGTGGCCATCCAGGCCTGGCCGTACGTGCCGGCCGCAGCGGACCTGGTCGAGCGCGGGGCGAGGGCGATCACGGCCACCGGGCGGCGCGACCCGGCCGCCCCGCTGGCCTCGGTGAAGACGACCTCGCGGGCCGACCATGTCCACGCCAAGCTCGAGGCGGAGCGGGCCGGCGCTGACGACGCGATCACGCTGACCCTCGCCGGGGAGGTGGCGGAGGCGACCAGCGCGAACGTCGCGATCGTGGTGGACGAATCGGGCGCGGGCGGCTGGCGGCTGCTGACCCCGCCGCTCTCAGCCGGCATCCTCGACGGCACGACCCG
>JAGDMV010000132.1 GCA_017860675.1 Chloroflexota bacterium | reverse complement strand
GGCCGGCTTCCTGGTCGGCCAGGTGATGAAGGCCAGCCGGGGCCAGGCCGACGCCGCCACCGTGCGGCGGATCATCGACGAGCGTCTCGTCGCGAGTGGCGGCGGGGCAGGGGAGGGAGGTCGGCGGTGAGCCTGCTCGGTCTCGGCCTGGTGGCCGTGGGGCTGGTCGTCTTCGTCATCGGCGTGCGCCGAATGCTGGTGCCCTGGCGTCGCTACCGGGCCCTCCAGGAGCAGGACGCCAACGCGGCCCGCTACCGCGCCTGGCGGGGCGGCCCGCCGTCACCGGCCGAGGAGACGGGCGCGTCGGTGGCGATGGCGATGCTCCGCCGGCGAGCCCAGCGCGAGGGGCTGATCGCGGTCGCCGGCGGCGTGCTCGTCTTCCTCGGCTTCCTGCTCCGCTGAGGCGGCAAGCCGCGTAACAGCCGGCGGGCTCGCGCGTCCGACCGGTGGGCGGGCATCGACCCGCGGTGAAAGGGGGATACGGGATGGAGCGGCGAGGCGTCGAGCCCGAGGTCAGGCCGAACACCCTCTCGGAGCCGGGCACGGCCCGCTCGGCCGAGGTCCGCCTCAACCGGCTGGCGAGCGCCGTCCGTCGCCCGGCCCGGGCCGCGGCCCTTCCGGGCGTGTCCACGCGCTGGACCGGCGTGACGCTCGTCGTGTGCCTCGTGGTGGCGGCAGTGGCGCTGCCCCTCCTCTTGCATCGCTCGGCCTGGGTCGAGGCGGAGATCGTGCTGGGTGCCTGGTTCCTCATCTGGACCGCCATCCTGACCTGGCTCGGCTACAGCGGCAGCCGGCTGGTCGACGACGGCCCGGTCCCCCTGCCGTGGAGCAGGTCGCGACGGGGCACCTCCACGACGTCGGGCACGGACTGGGCCGACAACCTGGCCTTCACCCCGGTCGGCTTCCCCGGCAACGGTCACTCGCTCGACATCGGGGACGGCGATGACCTCGTGGGCGCCCTGGTCGGGCTCCTGCTCCTCGTCGTCCTCGCGGTCGTGCTGTCGGTCGTCGCAGCCGTCGTCCTCCCGCTCCTCCTCGCGCTCCTCTACGGGGCGGTGCGGCTGATGCTCGGCCGGGTGGCCGACCGGCCCGACGCGACCCGCGGCCGGCTGGCGGCCTCGCTCGCCCGGGGGGCGCTGTGGGCGGGCGTCTTCACCGGCCCGCTCGCGCTCGGCGTCCTGCTTCTCCAGGCGCTGCTGTAGGCGCGCCCGCGCCGTGCCGCCGTCCCTCGTGCGGCCCACGCTGGGCCCGGTCCCGTGCGCGCGGCACGGCCGGTCAACCGGTGTCGTTCCGCCGGCCGCGGCATGTCGCGGGAGCGTTGCACGGCCCCGTCCGGGGCGTGCATACTCATCCCAGCCCGGACGGGGGGTGACCGGGAGAAACATCGCCGGCCTCCCCGGGAGGAGGGCGCCGGCAGGTCACCGTAGGCTCATCGCGCAACAGCTCGGATCGGCCGCGCAACCGCGGCCGAACCACGTCGCGGATGAGCATGCGAAGAGGAGGATGCATTGCGCACCGCCCGCGGCCTGATCGCCCTCGGGGCGATCGCCACCATTCTTGTTGCCGCCTGTTCGACCGCGGCCTCGCCGACCCCGGTCCCGCCGACGGAGGCCCCGACGGTCGCCCCGACCGAGGCCCCGACGGTGGCCCCGACCGAGGCCCCGACTGTCGCCCCGGTCGCCTGGAAGGCCTGCCAGGTCAGCGACACCGGCGGCATCGACGACAAGAGCTTCAACCAGAACGCCTGGAAGGGCATGCAGGACGCGGCCGCCAAGCTCGGGATCGAGGTCAAGTTCCTCGAGTCGCGCACGGCCGCCGACTACGAGAAGAACATCAACCAGTTCCTCAGCGAGAAGTGCGACATGATCGTGACCGTCGGGTATCTGCTCGGCGACGCCACGAAGGCCGCTGCCGAGGCGAACCCGACCGTCCGCTTCTCGATCGTCGACTCTGCGTACGACCCGGCGATCCCGAATGTCGAGGCCCTGCTCTACAACACCAACGAAGCTGCGATGCTCGTTGGCTACGTGTCGGCCGGCATGTCGAAGAGCAAGATCATGGGCACCTTCGGCGGCATCAACATCGGCGCCCCGGTGACCGACTTCATGGACGGCTTCGTCGCCGGTGCCAACTACTGGGCCAAGGAGAACGGCACCCCGGTCACGGTGCTCGGCTGGAACCCGACCACCAAGGAAGGCACCTTCACCGGCAACTTCGACTCGCTCGATGACGCGAAGGCCAAGACGGTCCCGATGCTCCAGGAAGGCGCGGACGTGATCCTGCCGGTCGGCGGTCCGATCGGCGGCGGCGCGTACGCGGCACTCCAGGAATCGCCGGCCACGGACTACGGCATCGGCGTCGACGTCGACTGGGTCCAGACCGCCCCGCAGTACAAGGACGTCCTCCTGACCAGCGTCATCAAGAAGATCGACGTCTCGGTTGCCGCGGCGGTCGAGCATGCCTTCAAGGGCGAGGCCGCCCTGCCGGTCTACCTGAGCACGCTGGCCAACGGCGGCGTCGACATGGGCCCGTTCAACGAGTTCGAGTCGGCCGTTCCGCAGGCGCTCAGGGACGGCGCGGCTGCCCTCAAGGCCAAGATCATCTCCGGCGAGGTGAAGGTTTCCGACTACTTCGCCCCGTAGTCGATCCAGGAGCGATCGAGCGTTTCAGTGGACAGGCGGCGCTGACGAGGCGCCGCCTGTCCGCACGCCGTCCGCCGTGAGGGTGACGTGAAACTGGAGCTGCGCGGGATCACCAAGCGCTTCCCGGGCGTGATCGCCAACGAGGGCGTGGACCTGGTCGTGGAGCCGGGTCAGATCCACGCGCTTCTTGGCGAGAACGGCGCCGGCAAGACGACGCTGATGAACGTCCTCTACGGCCTCTACAAGGCGGACGAGGGCGAGGTCCTCATCGACGGCTCGCCGGTCGTCTTCCGCGATCCGGGCGACGCCATCAAGGCCGGCATCGGCATGGTCCACCAGCACTTCATGCTCGTGCCGGTCTTCACCGTGACCGAGAACGTGATGCTCGGGGTGGAGTCCACCCGCGGCCCGCTCCGGGTCCTCGACAAGGCGGTCGCCCGGGCACGGATCATCGAGATCTCCAACGAGCACAACCTCCAGGTCGAGCCCGACGCGCTGGTCGAGGACCTGCCGGTCGGCGTGCGCCAGCGGGTCGAGATCATCAAGACCCTCTACCGCCACTCGGACCTGCTGATCCTCGACGAGCCCTCGGCGGTGCTGACGCCCCAGGAGACGGGCGAGCTGTTCGAGATCATGCGCTCGCTCCAGGCCGGCGGAACGTCGATCATCTTCATCACCCACAAGCTCGACGAGGTCCTCGAGATCTCCGACCGGATCACCGTCCTGCGGCGGGGCAAGGTGGTGGGGACGACCACCCCGGCGGAGGCAACCCAGCGGTCGCTGGCCCAGATGATGGTCGGGCGCCCGGTCGAGCTGGAAGTCGAGAAGGGGCCGGCGAAGCCGGCCGCGCCGGTCCTGGAGATCGCCGGCCTGTCCGTCCGCGATGATCGCGACAACCAGGCCGTGCGTGACCTCGATCTCGTCGTCCACGCAGGGGAGATCGTGGCCGTGGCCGGTGTCCAGGGCAACGGCCAGACTGAGCTGGTCGAGGCGGTCACCGGGCTCCGCCGTCCCACCGGCGGCACGATCCGGATCGCCGGCCGCGAGGTCCGCCCCGACCCACGCCGGGTGTTCGAGGCCGGCGTCGCCCACGTGCCGGAGGATCGCCTCGAGGATGGTCTCGTGCCGTCGTTCACGATCGCCGAGAACCTCGTCCTCAACACGTACTACCTGAAGCCCTGGGCCGACGGCGTGCGCTTCCACCGCGACGCGGTCCTGGCGACGGCCACCGAGCTCGTCGCGCAGTTCGACGTGCGCACGCCGAGCGTCTTCAACCAGGCCTCGAACCTGTCCGGCGGCAACCAGCAGAAGGTGATCGTGGCCCGCGAGTTCTCGCGCCCGATCAAGCTGCTCGTCGCCGCCCAGCCGACCCGGGGCCTGGACGTCGGCTCGATCGAGTACATCCACCGCCGCATCGTCGAGAAGCGCGACGAGGGGGTAGCCGTCCTGATCGTCTCGACCGAGCTCGACGAGGTCCTGGCCCTCGGCGACCGGATCGCGGTCATGTTCCAGGGCCGGATCGTCGCCATCCTCGATCCCTCGGAGGCGACCCCGGAGCGACTCGGCCTGTACATGGGCGGTGCCATCGCCGATGCCGACGCGTACGGCGCCCAGCAGTCCCCTCCGGCGCCCGGTCCGGGCGCCGGGCCGCCGCCCGGCGGGGAGCAGCCCGACACGCGAATCGGGGGGACCCCGACATGAGCGACGAGCAGGCAAAGAGCCCCGGGACCTGGGAAGGCCAGACACCGACCGGCGGTGACGCGCTCGACGCAGCGCCGGGCGTCGGCGAGCCGGGAGCCGTTTCCGGTCGCACCAGGCTGGGCCTCAGCCTCAGGCGCCTCCTCGTGCCGGTCCTGGCCTTCGTCACGGCCCTCGTCATCGGGGCGTTCGTGATCGTGCTGTCCGATCCGGACATCATGGGGCTGTGGCTGACCGACCCGCTCAGGGCACTGGGGGAGTCGATCGGGGCCGTCGCGGAGGGCTACGGTGCGCTGTTCAGCGGGGCGCTGGGGAACCCTGAGACCTACGTCTCTGCGTTCGCCTCGGGCGATGTCGAGCAGATCAAGCAGGCCTTCTACCCGGTCAGCGAATCGCTCCTGGCCGCGACGCCGCTGATCTTCACCGGCCTGGCCGCAGCCCTCGCCTTCCGGAGCGGGCTCTTCAACATCGGCGCCGAGGGCCAGCTCTACCTCGGAGCGATCGTGGCCACCTGGGTGGGCTTCTCGTTCCACGGGCTGCCGATCTTCATCCACCTGCCGCTGGCGATCGCCGCCGGCTTCCTCGGCGGCGCCCTGTGGGCGTTCATCCCCGGCTTCCTCAAGGCGCGGACTGGCGCCCACGAGGTCATCGTCACGATCATGCTCAACTACACCGCGTACCAGCTGCTGAACTGGATCCTGCGCCAGTCCTGGTACCAGCGGCCGGGCCGGAGCGATCCCATCTCGCCGATCGTCGACCCGTCGGCTGTCATCCCCCAGATCATCGACGGGCTGCGCGTCAACTGGGCCTTCGTGCTCGCCCTTCTCGCCGCGGTCGCGGTGTCGTGGCTGCTCTTCCGCTCCACGCTCGGCTTCGAGTTCCGGGCGGTGGGCTTCAACCCCTCGGCGGCGCGCTACGCCGGGATGAGCATCTCGCGGGCGCTCATCCTCACCATGGTGATCTCGGGCGGCCTCGCCGGCCTGGCCGGCGCGACCGAGATCCTGGGCGTCACCAAGACGGTCACCCCGGGCTTCTCGCCCGGCTACGGCTTCGACGGGCTCGCCATCGCCCTGCTCGGCGGCTCGTCGCCGCTCGGCGTCGT
>JAGDMV010000022.1 GCA_017860675.1 Chloroflexota bacterium | reverse complement strand
CCGGACCGAGACGACGCGCGGACGACCCGGATCGAGCTCACCGAGCAGGTGCGGATCTTCGACCAGCCGGCGATGGTCGAGCAGCAGGCCGCCGTGCTGGCGGACGCCTTCGCCGGGCTCTCGGCCGACGAGACGCTCGCCCTGCGAGACATCGTCCGCCGCTGGCTCGTCGGCCTCGCCCCGGCCGGCAACGTCCACACCAGGTCATGAGAGGAAGGTCGAGCATGCTTCGCATCGCCGCGGCGGCCATCGTCACCGCCCACGGGCTCATCCACCTGATCGGCTTTGTCGTCCCGTGGGGCATCGCCGAGGTCGAGGGCTTCGCCTACCGGACGGCCGTCCTGGGCGGGGTGGTCGAGCTTGGCGATGCAGGGGCACGAGCGATCGGGGCTCTCTGGCTCGCCTGCGCCGTCGGCTTCGTCGTCGCCGGGCTCGGCATCTGGCGTCGCGCCTCGTGGGCCCTCGCGCTGACCGCAGCCCTGGCGGCCGTATCGATCGGCCTGTGCATCCTCGGCCTTCCGGAGACGGTCGCCGGGACCGCGGTGAACGCCGCCATCCTCGTCGGAGCGGCCTGGATCGTGCTCGCCCAGCCCCGCATCCCGAGCGGTGCGCGATGACTCCACCCGTGATCGCAACACCGGAGCCGGCCGATCTCCGGACCGGCAGATCACTGCAGGCGCGCTACGACCGGGTCGTTGCGGCCGTGTTCGCGGACCAGCCGCTCGGCCCGCCGGCGGCTCTGCTCACCCCCGGTGATCTTGCCCCCCTGCCGGCGCCCGTCCGGCGCTACGTCGAGCGCTCGGGAGCCGTCGGGCGACCTCGCCCGCAGAACATGCGGGTCGTGTTCGACGCCGACATGTACCGGAACCCTGGGCAGGCGCCGATGCGGGCGACCTCGGTCCAGTACTCGTTCTTCGGCCGGCCGGCCCGCCTCTTCCTGATGCGAGCGCGGATGTTCGGGCTGCCGGTCCGCGCCCTCCATGTCTACCGCCGCGAGCAGGCGACGTTCACCGTCCGGGTGGCATCGCTGCTGAACATCGTCGACCTGGAAGGCGACGAGATCAGCGCCGGCGAGACCGTGACGGTGCTCAACGACCTCTGCCTGATGGCGCCCGGGGCGATGGTCGACCCGCGGTTGCGCTGGGACCCGATCGACGACCGGACGGCGGCCGTGACCTTCGTCAATGGCCCGCAGCGGGTCGCAGCCACCCTGGTCTTCAACGACCGAGACGAGCTGGTCGACTTCTGGTCGGACGATCGCCCGGAGAACGTCGGCGGACGGCTCGTGCCGGCCCGCTGGTCGACCCCGGTGAGCGAGTGCCGCGACGTGAACGGCCTCCACCTGGTCCACCGCGGCAGCGCGGTCTATGCCCGCCCTGATGGCCCCTTCACCTACGGGGTCTTCACCCTCCGGTCGCTCCTCTACGACGTGGCAGGGCCGTCGCCGGTCTGACCCGGCGGCCTGGCGGGCAGCGCGTATCGTTGGGTCATGGCCGGCATCGCTCCCGCCACGCACCCGGGCATGGGCGCGATCCCGCGCCGGGGCTGCGCCACGTTCCGGGTCTGGGCTCCGCACGCGGAGGCTGTCTTCGTCACCGGCACCTTCGACGACTGGGCGGGCGACCGAACAGCACTCCTGCCGGACGGCGACGGTTCGAGCGGCACCTGGTCCGCCGACGTCCCCGGGGTGGGGCCAGGCGACGAGTACCGGTTCACCATCCGCACCGGGGGCGGTGATCTTTCGCGCATGGATCCCTATGCGCGACAGGTGACCAGCTCGGTCGGCAACTGCGTCGTCTACGACCCGGCTGCCTTCGACTGGGGTGACGACGACTTCCAGATGCCGACCTGGGACGACCTCGTCATCTACGAGATGCACATCGGCACCTTCGCGGCCTCGGCCGACCGGCGGGGAACGTTCGACGCCGCCCGTCGCCGGCTGGAGTATCTCCAGCGGCTGGGCATCTCGGCCGTCCAGGTCATGCCCCCGTTCGAGTTCCCCGGCGACATCTCCTGGGGCTACAACCCGGCCCACCTGTTCGCCATCGAATCGGGGTACGGCGGGCCGGACGCGTTCAGGCGGTTCATCCGCGACGCCCACGCCCACGGCATCGCGGTCATCGTCGATGTCGTCTACAACCACCTTGGGCCCTCGGACCTCGACCTCTGGCGATTCGACGGCTGGGCGGAGGGCGAAGGCGGCGGGATCTACTTCTACAACGACGACCGGGCCGTCACGCCGTGGGGTGCGACGCGGCCCGACTACGGTCGCGGCGAGGTGCGCGCCTTCCTCCGTGACAGCGCGTTGACCTGGCTCGAGGAGTTCCGCTGCGACGGCCTGCGCTTCGACTCCACCATCCACATCCGGACGGTGAACGGCGACCCGGCCGATCCGGCGACGGCTCTGCCGGACGGCTGGTCGCTCATGGCCTGGATCAACGACGAGATCAGGACGCGCCAGCCGTGGAAGATCACCGTCGCCGAGGACCTGCAGGACGATCCGGCTCTCGTCGCCCCGACCGATGTGGGCGGGGCAGGGTTCTCGGCCCAGTGGGACGCGGGCTTCGTCCGCCCGGTCCGTGCTGCGCTCATCGCGCCGGACGACGCGGACCGGGACATGAAGGCCGTCGCCGGGGCGATCCTGGGCGAGGGCCGCGGTGCCCCGCTCAGCCGCGTCGTCTACACCGAATCGCACGACGAGGTGGCCAACGGACGGACGCGCCTCCCCGAGGCGATCTCCCCCGGCGACGCCCGCAGCTGGTGGGCGAAGAAGCGCGCCGCGCTCGGCTCCGCGCTCGTGCTCACCGTACCGGGGATCCCGATGCTCTTCCAGGGCCAGGAGCTGCTCGAGGACCGCTGGTTCGACGACACGGTCGCGCTCGACTGGGAGAAGGCGAGCACCAACCGGGGCCTCCTCCGGCTCCACCGCGACCTCATCGCTCTCCGGCGTGCCCGGGAAGGGTGGACGCGCGGCCTGCGGGGGTCCAACATCGCCATCATCCGTGCCGATCAGGACGAGAGGGTGCTCGCCTTCCATCGCTGGATGGACGGCGGGCCGGGCGACGACACGATCGTCGTCGCCAACCTCGCCGATCGACCGGTCGAGGACCTGCGGATCGGGTTCCCCGCGCCCGGGCGCTGGGCGGTGCGCTTCAACTCCGACGCGTCGACCTACGCCCACGAGTTCGGCAGCCAGGAGGTGTTCGACCTCGACGCCGACGGCGAGGCGATGGACGGATGCGGCCAGAGCGGGCTCGTCTCGATTGGCTCGTACAGCGTGGTGATCCTCTCGCGCGAGGCGTGATGCCAGCGTGTTCGTGCCCGATCGGCAGCGGTGCCCAGGCCCGCCGGCGTCGCGGGGGTTCACCTCGACCGATCGGTCGACGGGTGCGCCCCGCCGTGACGCTCCGCCGGCGCTACGGCGTCGCTTCCGCCTGCTCGTGGACCGTGGCGACGTACTGGATGTCGAGGGCGACCGGTTCGCCGTACGCGGCGGCCAGGCCCGACGCCAGCTCCGCCGCCGGCGCGGGCGCGTCCGGGCCGGCCAGCACCAGCTTCACCGTGTCACCCGTGACGCTCCACTCGGTCACCCGGAGGTCACGGTCGCCGATCCAGGCACGGACGTAGGGAGCCCCGGTCGTAGCCCGGACCCACTCGGCGGCCCGGTCGAAGCCGGTCACGGCCAGCGGGATGGCGACGATCACCAGGGCGATGACCGCGGCCACGAAGCCGTTCCGGACGCGGTGTCGCTCGCGAATCATCTCCCGGCTGGGCAATGCCCCGGCAAGCGTGAAGACGATGCAGGCGGCCACCACGATCGCGGCGAAGTTGGTGACGAAGAGGAGGAGCGCGCCAGCAGCATCGTCCGGCCGTCCGAGCTCGAGGCAGATCCCGACCGTCGCCAGCGGGGGCACGAGCGAGACCGCGATGGCGACCCCGGGCAGGGCGTCCGTGCCGGTGTGGCGGACGGTCACGTACGCGCCGGCGGCGCCGGCGGCCAGGGCCACGCCCAGGTCCAGGAGGCCGGGCGCGGTGCGGGCCTGGAGCGAGGGCGTCAACTCCAGGATGTCGGGCAGGACAAACGAGACGAGGTAGCCGATCCCGACCACCCCGGCCGCACCGAGGAAGACCTGCACACCGGTCACCCACTGCCAGCGGCTGCGGGCCGTCACCAGCGCGCCGGCGAAGGCCATGATCGCCCCGCCGAGGGGCGCGACGACCATCGCCCCGATGATCGAGGCGACCGAGTCCTGGTAGAGCCCGAAGGAGGCGATGAAGCCCGCCAGCACCAGCAGGACGGTGAATGTCCGGACGGAGCGCCGGAAGGCATCTCCCTCGGGGAAGAGATCGTCGAGGACGGCCGGGCCGAGCGACTGGCGAGCGTCGACGAGGACCGCCGCGGGCGGAGGAGAGGGGGCTATCTCGGAACCAGGCGCCATCGACTCCATGCGAAGCCCTCCGGTGCGTCAGCAGCGATCTCCTCGGGCTGCAACCGGCGCGTACGCTAGCGCGTCGCACCGCCGCCGGGGCGGCCGATTCGCACGGCCGGGGGCCACCGCGAACGGCCTCGCCGTTCGGCTCGCGGACGGCATCGAGGCCTTCGTGGCATGCTCCGCGCCGACCCCCTCCGCGAGACAGAAGAGGCGAGCTGATGGCGACGAAGGCAGATTTCACCACCGACGAATGGACGGCACTCCACCTGGGCGTTACCGGGTCCGGCATGCTCGTCTCGCTCAGTGATCGCGACCTGAGCGACAGCTTCGGCGAGTCGACGGCGATGGCCAAGTATCTCGCCGGCCAGGTCACTGCCGGTGAGACCCAGCTCGTGCGCGAGATCGCCGGGGTCAAGGGAACCGGCTTCGGCTTCACCACCTCGCCCCAGAAGCTCCGCGACGAGACCATGGCAGCCCTCCAGGCGTCGATCGCGACCCTGGGCGCGAAGGCGGCCGACGAGGTAGAGCCGTACCGGCGCCTCGTCCTGGGTGTGGCCCGGACGGTCGCCGAGGCCAAAGGCGGCGTGACGCCGATCGAGACGTCGATGATCGACGCCATCACCACCGCGCTTGGGGTGGAGTGACGATGGCGCGCTGCTCGCGGTGCCGGCTGCCATGAGCGACCGCTTCACCGGCTTCCGGCCCGAGGCGCTCGCCTTCCTGGTGGAGCTGGCCCTCAACAACGAACGGTCCTGGTTCCAGCCTCGCAAGGCCGACTACGAGGCGCTCCTCAAGGAGCCGCTCGAGCGGCTGTGCGCCGCCCTCGACCAGGAGCTCCGCGGGCGGGGGATCCCGCTCGCCGCCGATCCGGCCCGGTCGCCGTTCCGCATCTACCGCGACGTCCGCTTCTCGCGGGACAAGTCGCCCTACAAGACGAACGTCGGCGCCAGCTTCCCGTGGTCGGGAGAGGGCGGTGGTGTCGGCGGCTACTTCCACCTCGAGCCCGGGGCGACCTTCGTCGGGGGAGGGATGTGGCACCCGGCGCCGGCCCGGCTGGCGGCCTGGCGCGAGGCGGTCGTCGGCGACCGGGCCGCGGTCCGTGGAGCGCTGGAGGACCCCGGCTTCCGCGCCACCTACGGGGCCGTCTACGGCGACCGCCTGAAGCGTGCACCGGCCGGGTTCGCCGCCGACGATCCGGATATCGAGCTGCTCCAGCTCAAGGACGTGATCTTCCGGGCACCGTTGGCGGAAGAGGACGTGTTCGCGCCGGACCTGCCGGCCAGGCTCGCCTCGATGCTGGGGAACGCCGTGCCCGTCCTTGGTCTGCTGGCCGGCCTGCCGGGGCTCGAACCGTCTGGAGGGCACACCCGCGACTGACGCGGCCGCCCGAGGCGGCGATGGCCGAACAGGATGGCGCCGCCCCGCGAACGGGGCGGCGCGACCGCCGGGCTCTCGCCCGCGTCAGCTCGCGGGCTACTCCTTCCCCCCGGGCGGCGTGGCCTCGAGCTCGACCGGCTGCTCGCCGGCCTTGTACAGCGGCTGGCGGACAACCTCCCCGCCGTCTGCGTCGAGGGCGACCAGGTCGCTCCCCTGCCCGCCCATGATCGCGCCCGGGACCCAGATCGCGAAGCGGCCATCGACGACGGTCGCGGTGCCCCCGTCGCCTGCGCCGCCGTCGATCCGGACCGCGGCGACCCCGTCGGGCGCGGTCCCGGCGACGATGCTCAGCACCGTCTTCTCGAACTCGGTCGACATCGCGCTGACCTCGAGTCGGTCCGGCGAACCGCTGTTCGCGGCGGCGAGCACGAGGCCGCCGTAGACGAAGCCGTCGCCCTCCTGCCTGAGCAGGCAGTAACCGACCGTCCCCTCGTCGGCCAGGATCGCGACGCCGCCGGTTCCGTGCAGCTCGAGCGAGACGAGCGGCGGGAACGAGGCGGGCATGGCCGGCACGGCCGGCGCCGCCGGGCCCCGGCCGGGGCTGCTCCCGGTCGTGCCCACCGCCGCGGCGCCCTCGGTGCAGGCGGCATACGCGGACGCCTCCTGGGCGTCCGTCGCGGGCACGGGGTCCGGGTCCCAGGCGAGGGCCGTCGCGCCCGGCTGTGCAAGGCTGCCGATGATCAGCACCGCGGCCAGCGAGGCGGCCCCCAGAGCCACGACCCCGAGGGGCCGGGCCCGGACCGCCGTCCGCATGGTCCGCTGCTCCGTTTCCATGACCTGCTCCTTGATCGCGTCGAGCCGCACCGCGGCGGGCGCCAGCCCGTCGGCGGAGGCGAGCGGATCTGCATCCCGGAGCCGTTGCTGCAGTCGATCGTCCATCACCGGGCCTCCGTCCGCTCCACGTCGAGGAGATGTCCGGCCGGCTCGGGATCCTTTCGCGGGCCGGGCTCGAGGGCGTCGCGAAGCCGGCCCTTCGCCCGGTGGAGGCGGATGGAGGCCGCGTTGGGAGTGATGTCGAGGACCCCGGCGATCTCCCGCGGCGCCAGCTCCTCCCAGGCCCAGAGGCGGAGGATCTCGGCGTCGACGGCTGGCAGGCGCGCCAGCGCCGCGGCCAGGTCGGGATCACCGGAGGAGCCAGGCGGCGGCCCGGGATCGACACCGCGCTCGACGAGGGCGACCCGCTCGAGGAGGCGCCCCAGCCGGCCACTCGCCCGGCGGTGGTTGGCCAGCACCCGGCGAGCGACACCGTAGAGCCACGGCAGCTCGTCACCGTCTGGGACATCGCGGATCCGCCGCCAGGCGACGGTCATGACCTCGGCGAACAGGTCCTCGACGGCGTCCGGTGCGGCCCGCCGGGCGAGGTAGCGCGCGACCGGGTCGCGGGCCAGCGCGTACATCGACTCGAATCGCCCGGTCGCCTCGCGGTCGGTCATGGCCACGCCATCACCATGTCCGGCACGCAGCGCTTCCTTTCGCCGGACGCTGGCCCGACGGCACGGGGTGGTGAAGCGACGGTCTGCCGCGCGGCGCTGCCCGCGGGTCAGCCACTGGATGGCGGGCCGATCTGCTGCTGGAGGTCGATGAGCGGCTGCTGGCTCACCTGGAGAAAGCCCTCGCGCGGGCGGTCCAGGTCGACGATGAGGGTGATGACCGCGCCGAGGACGATCACCAGCACGACCGCGGTGATGAGGCTGCGCCGGCGGGTCAGGCCCGCGCTGTAGCCGACCATGCCGACGGTGAGCACGGCCCCGAGGATGAGCAGGATCAGGACCGTCTCGGGAACGCGGGCGTAGACGATGGCGGTGACACGCGTCTCGTGCAGGTCGATCGTCTCGTTGAGCGATTCGATGTACAGGGCGAGGGTCTCGGAGCCGGGTTCGGTGCGGGCAAGGTCCTCGGCGATCGCCCAGAGATCATCGAGGATCTCCTCCGACCGTACGAAGTTCGCCTGGAGCCGGGCGCGATCGGCGACGTTCACCCGCAGCGGCACGTACGCCCGGAGCAGCTCGCGGCTCTGATCCGCGGCCGGCGAGGGCAGGTAGCCGGCCCGGAGGTACGTCGTCCCGATCGAGTTCGCCTCGTCGAGGACGAGCCCGCGCCGGGCGTCGAAGCGGTCGGAGGCCATCCCCATCGTTACGGCGAGGAGGAACGCCATCAGGGCGAGAAGCGAGCCCACCAGCATGCTCGTGGGACCCTCCTTCTCCTCCGGGGTCCGCTCCTGCCACCAGCGACCGACCCGGAAGCCGATCTCGTAGGCGGCCAGCGCCAGGGCGGCGAACAGGAGGAAGATGCCGATGATCGGGAGCGGGTCGAGCAGCTGGGTCGTCACGGCGCGGACGATAGCGGGCCGGCGGCCCCTGCGCCAGCGATCGCGGACCCCGACGACAGGTGACGCCAATGGTCGCAACGAGTCCGGGCCGTATGGCCCATCGTCGCGATTGGCCGTGCCGCTAGCGTGATCGTGTCCAGCCAGCGAGCAGGGTGTCGAACGCCATGAACCTGCTGAGATGGGTCGTGATCGCCGCCGTCTCGGTGGCCCTGGGCGTCGCCGTGGTCCAGTACCTCGTCGCTCCGCCCCTCGACATGGCGCTCTGGCTGCTGGCCGTCGTCGGCATGGCCGTGGGGCTCGTGCTCCTCGTCGTGATCGCGCTGCGCGGCCGGGCGCGGCTGCTGGCCGTGGGCGTCATTGCGATCGGTGTCCTGGTCGGGTACCTCGGGACCACCTACGCGTTCCTCGGCACGGAAGAGGAACGCGACCTGCCCGAGCTGGCCGTGCCGCCCCCCGATCGGCGCGACCACACCGCGGTGATCTACTTCACCCATGGCGAGCCGTCGGCGTACAGCCCCCTGCCCTGGCTCGAGACGTTCAGGGAGCTGGACGCGGATGGCGTGTCGTTCATCCCGGCACCCTTCCGGCCGTTCTTCTTTCTGAGCTTCCGCGAGGAGTACCTGAAGGTCGGCGGCAGCCCCCACAACTACGTCCACCAGGCAATGGCGGGCAGCCTGGAGCAGGCATTCAGGGCCGAGGGCGACGAGCTGACGCGGTTCTACATGGCGTTCCTGGACTCGAATCCTCGCCCCGACGAGGCCGTGATCCGCGCCCTCAATGACGGCGCGCGCGAGCTGATCTTCGCCACGGTCTTCGTGACGATCTCGAGCCACACGAAGGCCGGGCAGGAGATGGTCGAGGAGCTGGGTCTCGACCAGTACGGGGTGCCGACCTGCTACTCCGAACCGCTCTGGAATTCGACGACCCTTCACAGCATGTTCGTGGCGCGCGCCGACCAGAACCTCGGCGGGACCGACAGATCGAGGGTCGGAGTGCTCCTCGTCGGCCACGGCCAGCCGGACGACTGGGATCGCATCTACCCGACCCAGACCGAGCAGGAGCTCCTGTTCCGGCAGTCGATCACCGACGATCTCGTGGCCGACGGCTACACGCGGGAGAACATCTCGCTGGCCTGGATGGAGTTCAAGGAGCCGGCGATCCAGGAGGCGGTTCAGAGCCTGGTCAACCGCGGCGTCGAGAAGCTCCTCGTGTTCGCCACCTCGATCAGCGCCTCCTCCCTCCACAGCCTCTACGACATCCCCGAGGAGGTCCGAGCTTCCGGTGTTCCCGAGGGCGTCGAGGTAGTCAACCTCGGGGCGTGGGACGACGACCCGATCGTGATCCGGGCGATCAAGGAGCGGGTCGACGCCTGCCGGGCCTCGGCACCGTAGCCGGGCCTCGACACGGGCCCGGGTCATGCAGCTGGCGTCCCGCACTCCTCGCGGCCCTCGCGCGCCCTTCCCTCGGACCGGACGTGATCCTGCCGTCGGCAGCCGGCCGGCCGCCAGACTGTCATCCGGATCGGCATGCTCCCCGCAGAACGTGGTGCCTTGCCGCACCTCAAGTCCGCCGCCGACCACCGGTCGGACGCCCGCGATGGGCATGATTGCGCTGGGCTCCTGGCGACGGAGCGGCGTGGAGGGCGGTCGTGGCGCCGGCACGCTACGCTGCTCGACCAGGCGCCAGCTGGAGGGTGCGTGTGAACTGGTCGTTCGCCGCCGCGGCGGCGATCGTCGGCTACCTGCTCGGATCGATCTCGTTTGCCCGGCTCGTCGTTCGGTTGAGCGGCAAGCCCGTGGACCTCGGCCGCTGGGAGATCCACCTGCCGACTGGCGAGACGTTCACCAGCGACATCGTCAGCGCGACGAGCCTGCGGCTGGCGCTGGGACCCCGCTACGGCTGCCTGATTGCGCTGCTCGACATGGCCAAGGTCGCGATCCCGACCCTCGCCCTGCGCCTCTGGGCTCCCGCCGAGCCCTACTACTTCATCGCCGCGGCGGGCGGTGTGGTCGGCCACGACTACCCGGTCTTCCACGGCTTCAAGGGCGGCCGCGGCGAGTCGGCCATCCTGGGTGGCCTGCTGGTGATCGACCCGGTCGCCCTGGTGGTGACCACGATCCTCGGGTTCGGCGTCGGCTTCGTCGCCGGGAGCATCCTCGTGGTCCGCTGGGCGGGGCTGCTGCTCCTCGTGCCCTGGCTCTGGATCTCGACCGGCAACCCCTGGGCGCTCGCCTACATCATCCTGGTGCTGACCCTCTTCTTCTGGGCGAGCGCCCGGGACTTCCGGCAGTACCGCGACATCATCAAGGGGGGCACCATACCGACCAACGAGCAGATCGCGACCGAGATCGGGATGGGCCGCGGGCTGGGCCGCGCGCTCGACCGCTACGGTCTGCTGCCGGCGATCGTCCGGGCCGTGCGGCGGCCCACGAGATCGTCACAGTGAAGCGCCTCGCCCGGGCCATGCGCGATCGGTGCTGGGCGCCGCCCTCGCCGGATGTGTCCGGCGGGGGTGCCTGCCTCCGCCAGCGGCCGCGGCGGTAGCACTGCGATGCAGCCCTTCACTCCGTTCGGCGGCCCGATCCCGGCACCCGGCAGCGCCCCGGCGACACCCGGGGAACCGATCATCGACCTGCGCGACGTGATCAAGGACTACTCGACCGGCGCAGGCGCCTTCCGCGCCCTCGCCGGCATCACGCTCCGGGTCATGCCTGGCGAGCTTGTCGCGATCCAGGGCCGTTCGGGATGCGGCAAGTCAACCCTGCTGAACATGATCACCGGCATCGACCGGCCGACCGCCGGCGACATCACCGTCGCCGGCATGGATCTTCGCCGCGCGTCCGAGAACGCGCTCGCCCGGTGGCGCGGCCGGAACATCGGGGTGGTCTTCCAGTTCTTCCAGCTGATCCCGACGCTGACCGTCGCCGAGAACGTCCTCCTGCCGATGGATTTCGCCGGCCTCGGCTCGTCGCGCGAGAGGCGAGCGCGCGCGCGCGAGCTTCTCGAGCTGGTCGAGATGGGCGACCAGACCGACAAGCTGCCGCTCTCGACATCGGGCGGCCAGCAGCAGCGGATCGCGATCGCCCGGGCGCTCGCCAACGACCCACCGGTCGTGGTCGCCGACGAGCCGACCGGCAACCTCGACTCGGCGACGGCGGCCGGGATCATCCTCCTCTTCCAGCGCCTGGCCGACGCCGGTCGGACAGTCGTCCTCGTGACCCACGATGCCGAGCTCGCGGGGCAGGCGCGCCGGGTCGTCCGCATGGCCGACGGCAGGATCCTGGAAGACAACGCTCCCGCCGAGCCGGGCCAGCGCGCCGAGGCGGAGCGGACCGATGGATAGCGTCCGCTGGCGCAAGGTCCTGCGCGACTTCGCCGCCTACCGCGGCCGGACCGCTGCCGTGGTGGCCTCGATCGCGGTCGGTGTGGTCGCCATCGGCAGCATCGCCGGCGCCTACCTGCTCCTCGACGAAGGGCTTGGCCGGGCCTCGATCGCCGGCCGGCCGGCCGCCTCGACCGTGAACACCGCAACCGGCTTCGGCAACGAGGTCATCGACTCCATCCGCCGGATGGATGGCGTGGAGGAGGCCGAGGGTCGCCAGTCGGTCTCGGCCTGGCTGGTGTCCGGGCGGGGGACCGGGGCCGGCGAGGCGGCCACGCGGAGTGCCACCGAGATCCAGCTCATCGCCCTGCCCGACTTCGACGACCAGCGGATCGACCTGGTGCTCCCACGTTCGGGCACCTTCCCGCCTCGCCGCGGCGAGATCGTGTTCGAGCGCTCGGCCCTGCGCCTCGTCGACGTGCGCACAGACCAGGACGTCCTCATCCGGACCGCGACGGGCGACGAGCAGCCTCTCCGGGTCGCCGGGCTCGCGTACGAGCCCGGCGCGTCGCCGGCCTTCTACTTCGGCCGCCTTACCGGCTATGTCACCCAGCAGACGCTCGTCGACCTCGGCTGGCCCGACACCTACAACGAGCTCCGCATCCGGACCACGCCCGACATCGCCGACGCGGCAGCTGTCCAGCGGCTCACCGACGAGGTACGCCAGCGCCTCGAGGGAGCGGGCGTCCCGGTCATGTCGGTCCGGGTGGCGACGCCGGGACGCCACCCCGCGGCGGAGCTCATCGCAGCCGTCTTCCTGCTGCTGGAGGCCATCGGCTTCCTCAGCCTGTTCGTGGCCGGCTTCCTCATCGTCAACACGATCAACGTGCTGATGACCCAGCACATCCGCCAGATCGGGATCATGAAAGTCCTGGGCGGGCAGGTCCGCCAGATCATGGGCTTGTACGTCGCCCTGGTCGGCCTCTACTCGCTGGTCGCCCTGGCGCTCGCCGTGCCGCTGGCGGCGCTCGGCTCGGTCGCGCTCGCCTCGCTGGCCGCAGGCCTGCTCAACGTCGACCTGGTCCGGACCATCGTGCCGCCCGAGGTGATCGGCTTCGAGATCGTCGTCGGCCTGGCTGTGCCCATCCTTGCCGCCCTCGTCCCGATCCGGCGCGGGACCCGGATCACGATCCACCGGGCGCTCACCGACACCGGGCTGGACGAGCGTTTCGGGCAGGGGGCGCTGGACGGGCTGCTCACCCGGGTGCGGGGGCTGTCCCGGCCGCTGCTCCTCTCGATCAGGAGCACCTTCCGGCGCAAGACCCGGCTGGCGCTGACGCTGGCCGCGCTGACCCTGGGCGGGGCAGTCTTCATGACGATCTTCAACGTCCGCGGCTCGCTCTTCGCGACCCTGGCGGACACTGCCCGCTACTTCGACTACGACGTCCAGGTCCAGCTCAGCGAGCCGGTCCGGGCGTCGACCGTCGTCGCCGAGGCATCCCGGGTTCCCGGCACGGCCGGCGCTGAGCCGTGGCGGTTCGCCAGCGCGATCCGCCTGCGGCCGGATGGCAGTGAGAGCCCGACGCTGGTGATGTTCGGGCTGCCGGCCGACACGGACACGGTCCAGCCCATCGTGCGGGAGGGTCGGTGGCTCCTCCCGGGCGAAGGTCGCGCGCTCGTCTCGACCCTCAACATCCGGCGCGAGGACCCTGACGTTCGAATCGGCGACACGATCACCCTGCGGATCGCCGGCCAGGACACGGACTGGACACTGGTCGGGCTCGTCCAGTCGCCGACGATGGTCCCGTTCCTCTACGTGGACACCACCACGCTCGGGGGGGTGACCGGTGGCCTCGACCGGGCCGGCATGGTCATGGTCAAGACGGACTCCCACGACGCCCCGTCCCAGGCGCGGGCCGCGACCGCCTTGCGGGGGCACCTGGAGTCGGTCGGGATCGGGGTCGCCACCACGACCACCACGAGCGACGTCATGAACACGGTCTACACGGCCTTCGACACGCTGATCATCGTCATCTCGGCGATGGCCCTGCTGCTCGGCGCGGTCGGCGGCCTGGGGCTCACCGGGACGATGACGATGAACGTCGTCGAGCGCTCCCGGGAGATCGGGATCATCCGGGCGATCGGAGCCACGAATGCCGCGGTCCGCCGGATCTTCGTGGGGGAAGGCGTCGTCATCGGCCTCATCGCCTGGGCGATCGGGGCCGTCCTGTCGATCCCGCTGAGCAAGGTGCTGTCCGACATGCTGGGCGAGGCCTTCGTCCAGCGACCGCTCTCGTTCGCGCCGTCCATCGCGGGCCTCGGCCTGTGGCTCGCCATCGTCATCGTCCTCTCGGTCCTCGGCAGCCTCGCGCCCGCCTGGCGGGCGTCGCGGATCGCCGTCCGAGAGGTTCTCGGGTATGAGTGAGGAGGCATCGATGCGCCGCTGGATCATCGGAGGCGTGATCGTTGTGGCCGCGGTCGCGGCGCTCGCCGT